>DATEIG010000610.1:0-14440 GCA_035279185.1 Mycobacterium sp. | reverse complement strand
TGATCAAGAACATCGAGGTCGCCGCGCGGACCGGCGGGGGTGACCCGGCGGGCAACCCGACGCTGTACGACGCCATCCAGAAGGCGAAGAAGACCTCGGTGCCCAACGACAACATCGAGCGTGCCCGCAAGCGCGGCGGTGGTGAGGAAGCCGGCGGCGCAGACTGGCAGAACATCACCTACGAGGGCTACGGCCCCAACGGCGTCGCCGTGCTCGTCGAGTGCCTGACCGACAATCGCAACCGCGCCGCCGGTGAGGTGCGGGTCGCCATGACCCGCAACGGCGGCAACATGGCCGACCCGGGTTCGGTGTCCTACCTGTTCTCCCGCAAGGGTGTCGTCACGCTCGAGAAGAACGGGCTGACCGAGGACGACGTGCTGACCGCCGTGCTCGAAGCCGGTGCCGAGGAGATCGACGACCTCGGTGACAGCTTCGAGATCATCTGCGAGCCAAGCGATTTGGTAGCGGTCCGCACGGCGTTGCAGGATGCGGGCATCGACTACGAATCGGCCGAGGCGGGCTTCCAGCCGTCGGTGTCGGTCCCGCTCGACGCCGACGGGGCCCGCAAGATCATGAAGCTCGTCGACGCCCTCGAGGACAGCGACGACGTGCAGGACGTCTTCACCAACGCCGACATCCCCGACGAGGTCCTCGCGCAGATCGAGGGCTGACCCTCAGCGCCCGCTCCCGTTGGAGGCGTAGTCGTCCTCGCGGTCGGGTGCGGTGTCGTCGAAGGCGCGCGCCCGGGCCTCGGCCTCGGGGCTGCCGGAGAACATCGTGGCCCCGACGCGCTTCGTCTCGCCGGTGTCGGCGCTGCGCGGCTCGATCTCGGTGATCGTCTCGGCCGCCTCTATCCGCTGCGTCGGTAGCACTCCGTGGTGCTGCACCCAGTTGACCATTCCTTCGCGCACCGCGCATCGGAGGTCGAACAGCGCTCCGGCGTTCGGGGCGCTGACCACGATCCGCACCCGCACCATTCCGCCGATCGCGTCGGTCACCTGCAGGACGCCGCGACGGCCGTCCCACAGCTCGCTCGCCGACAGCAGCCGGTCCAGTTCGGCCCGCATCTCGTCGAAGGGCACCGAGAAGTCGACGTCGAATTCGACGGTGCCCATGATCTCCGTCGCGCTGCGGGTCCAGTTCTCGAACGGCTCGGTGGTGAAGTACGTGCACGGCAACACCAGCCTGCGCTCGTCCCACAGCCGCACGACGACGTAGCTGAGCGTGATCTCCTCGATCCGGCCCCACCACTGACCGTCCTCAAGCTGCACCACGTCGCCGACGCGGATAGCGCCGGAGAACGCGATCTGCATGCCTGCGAACACCGCGCCGAGCGACGTCTGCGCGGCAAGGCCCGCGACCACCGACAGCACACCGGCGGAGGCGAACACCGTCGTGCCGATATCGGAGAAGCGTGGGAACGTCATGAGAATCGCAGCTGCGCCGAGGATCACCACCATGGCGATCGCGAGCCTGCGCAGCACCGTCACCTGGGTGCGGATCCGCCGCCACTGGCGGTCCTCGTCGTTGATCTCGACGTCGCCGCCGCCGTACCGCGCGATCGCCCGCCGCTCGGCGACCAGCACCAGGCTGGCGAGCAGCCAGGTCACCGCGGCGATCAGCAGGATCAGCAGCGTGTGGTCGAGCCATCCGCGCCAGCTGTCGTCGGGGTCGGAGGTGCGCTGCACTGCGATCGACGAGGCGAACACGACGAGAGCGGCCCGCAGAGGCATCCGGGTCAACTCGGCGATGTCGCAGATCAGCGGACTCCGCCGGCCGATACGCATCAGCGCCCAGGAGACGACCACCCCCAGCAGATAGGCGGCCACGACGGCGCCTGCGACCCATGCGAGGGTGACAGCGAGATTGGTTGCGGATTCCAGTTCGTACTCGTCGGGCATCGTGTGAGTAGCTCCACGGGTTGACGTCAGGTCCCACGCGACGTTAGCGAGGCTCGGCGTCGCCGTCACATCCAGAAGTTGCACTCTCGTCCCATACCCGCGAGTGCGGGACGCAAAAATACTGCGCACAGGCGTGACGATTCTTACTGCTTCCGTCCGCGGGCACGGCGCGTCGGGCGCCGCGAACCGGCAGCGCCGGTGCGGCGTGTCCCTGCCGAGAATGGGCGGTCAACCAGGCTAAGCTGCCGTCGAACAGGTGTTCACGTGAAGGGGATGGCGTGCGCGTAATGGGAGTCGATCCCGGGCTGACGCGCTGCGGGCTTTCTGTCATCGAAAGCGGAAAGGGCCGCCAGGTCATCGCGCTCGACGTGGACGTGGTGCGCACACCGTCGGATTCGCCGCTGCACCAGCGCCTGCTGACGATCAGCGACGCGGTCGACCACTGGATGGACACCCACCGCCCGGATGTCGTGGCGATCGAACGCGTCTTCGCGAACCAGAACGCGAACACCGCCATGGGGACCGCTCAGGCCGGCGGGGTGATCGCGCTCGCCGCCGCCAAGCGCGGCATCGACGTTCACTTCCACACCCCGAGCGAGGTCAAGGCGGCGGTCACCGGGAACGGCAACGCAGACAAGGCTCAAGTCACCGCTATGGTGACGAGAATCCTTGCGCTGCAGACCAAGCCGACGCCCGCCGACGCCGCTGACGCGCTTGCGCTGGCCATCTGCCACTGCTGGCGGGCGCCGATGCTGGCGCGGATGGCGGCCGCGGAAGCCCTTGCGGCCGAACAGCAGAAGAAGTACCGGGCACGAATCAAGGCGGCACGATGATCTCATCCATTCGCGGCGAAGTGCTCGACGTGGCACTCGACCATGCCGTCATCGAGGCGAACGGCGTCGGCTACCGCATCAACGCCACCCCGTCGACACTGTCGACGCTCCGGCGGGGCACCGAAGCCCGGTTGGTCACCGCGATGATCGTGCGCGAGGACTCGATGACGCTGTACGGCTTCGCCGACGCGGATGCGCGCGACCTCTTCTCGACCCTCCTCTCGGTGTCCGGTGTCGGACCGAAGATCGCGTTGGCGACCCTCGCCGTGCATGATGCACCCGCGTTGCGCCAGGCGCTGGCCGACAGTGACGTCACCGCCCTGACCAGAGTGCCGGGCATCGGCAAGCGCAGCGCCGAACGGATGGTGCTGGAGCTCCGCGACAAGGTGGGCCCCGTCGGGCAGGCCGTCGGAGCTCCCGCCCTCAACGGCCATGCGGTGCGCGGACCGGTGGTGGAAGCGCTTGTCGGGCTTGGGTTTGCGCTCAAGCAGGCCGAGGAGGCCACCGACAAGGTGCTCGCCAACGAGCCGGAGGCCACGCAGTCCACGGCGCTGCGCTCGGCCCTGTCGATGCTGGGTAACAAGTAATGGGTCGCTTCAGCGGTGACGACGACGATCCCGACGATCGGGACGTCTCACCGGCGCTGACCGTCGGCGAAGGTGACATCGACGCGAGCCTGCGCCCCCGTTCGCTGAGCGAGTTCATCGGTCAGCCGCGCGTCCGCGAACAGCTGCAGCTGGTCATCGAAGGCGCGAAGAACCGTGGCGGAACGCCGGACCACATCCTGCTGTCCGGCCCGCCGGGTCTGGGTAAGACGTCGCTGGCGATGATCATCGCCGCAGAACTCGGCTCGTCGCTTCGGGTGACGTCCGGTCCCGCCCTCGAACGCGCGGGCGACCTCGCTGCGATGCTGTCCAACCTCGTCGAGGGCGATGTGCTGTTCATCGACGAGATCCACCGCATCGCCAGGCCCGCCGAGGAGATGCTGTACCTGGCGATGGAGGACTTCCGGGTCGACGTCGTGGTCGGGAAAGGTCCTGGCGCGACGTCGATCCCGCTCGAGGTCGCGCCCTTCACCCTCGTCGGAGCCACCACCCGGTCCGGCGCGCTGACCGGTCCGCTGCGCGACAGGTTCGGCTTCACCGCGCACATGGATTTCTACGAGCCGGCCGAATTGGAGCGGGTGCTGTCGCGGTCCGCGGGCATCCTGGGCATCGAACTCGGTTCGGAAGCCGGGGCCGAAATCGCCCGGCGTTCCCGGGGAACGCCGCGTATCGCGAATCGGCTGCTGCGCCGGGTGCGTGACTATGCCGAGGTTCGCGCCGACGGCGTGATCACCCGTGACATCGCCAAGTACGCGCTCGCGGTGTACGACGTCGACGAGCTCGGCCTCGACCGGTTGGACCGCGCGGTGCTGTCCGCGCTGACCCGCAGCTTCGGCGGCGGACCCGTCGGGGTGTCGACGCTCGCGGTCGCGGTCGGTGAGGAGGCCGCCACGGTCGAGGAGGTCTGCGAGCCGTTTTTGGTGCGTGCAGGCATGCTCGCCCGCACACCGCGGGGCCGGGTCGCCACCGCCCAGGCGTGGACACATCTCGGGATGACACCGCCCCCCGGGGTGACCGGACTGGGACAGCAGGGCTTGTTCGAATAGGAGGCGTCATGCTCACCGCTGCTTTGGTTTTCGCCGGTCTCGCGGCGTTGCTGCACGTCTACATCTTCGTCATGGAGTCGCTGACGTGGACGTCGCCGCGCACTCGTGCGACGTTCGGCACCACGGTGGAGGAAGCCGAGACCACCAAACTGCTCGCGTTCAACCAGGGCTTCTACAACCTGTTCCTGGCCATCGTGTCCGCGATCGGCATCGTGGCGACATGCCTGGGGCACACGGCCGTCGGGGCCGCGCTGGTCTTCGCCGGAGTGGGGTCGATGCTCGCGGCGGCGGTGGTGCTGCTCGCATCCTCGCCGGACAAGGCCCGCGCCGCCATCACGCAAGGAGCCTTCCCGCTCATCGCGGTCGTGCTCCTTGCGCTGGCTGTCGCGACGTAGCTCTACAGCAGCCCGAGCAGCGCCAGGTCGGTGGCGTACTTGACGATGATCTCCGGCGTCACGTGCGGAATGTCCTTGTCGCGACCGACCTTCGCGTTCTGCACCGCGGTGCGGAACCGGTCGGTCGGTGCGATCGAACCGCGGATGGGCGTCTCCGGCCGCTGATAGTTGTGCAGCAACGGCAGTAGCGACGCCTGTCGCTGCCGTTCCGGCAGTGCCCGGATCGCGGTGTCGAAGCGGGCCAGCCAGGTCGCGTAATCGCCGACGCGCTGGATGGGATAGCCCGCGGAGATCAGCCAGTCGACGAACTCGTCGAGACCGATTCCGTCGTCGTAGGGGTTCATCACGTGGTAGGTCTCGAACCCGTCGACGACGTCGCTGCCCAGCGTGGAGATCGCCTCGGCGATGAATTCCACTGGGAGACCGTCGTAGTGGGCCCGCTGGCGATTCCCGCTCGCGTCCAGCTCGTAGAACGAGGCGGGCGCGATGCCGGTCGCAACCAGGCTCAGCATCATGCGGGTGAACATGTCCGGCAGGTTCAGCTGACCGGCGTAGGTGGTGTCCGCGAGGATCATGTCGCCGCGGAACACCGACACCGGCAGACCGCACAGATCGTGCGCCTCGCGCAGCAGCACTTCGCCGGCCCACTTGCTGTTCGAGTAGCCGTTGGCGTAGCTGTCGTCCACCGTGCGGGTGGCGCTGATGACCCGGATGTCGCCGTCTTCGGTGAATCGACCGGGCTCGATCCCGGCCCCGACGCCGATCGTCGACACGTAGGCGAACGGTTTGATCCGCGTGGTCAGCGCGATGCGGATCAGCTCGGCGGTGCCGAGCGCGTTGGGCCCGAACAACTGGTCGTAGGGCAACACGTGGTTGACCAGCGCCGCCGGGTCGACGATCACGTCGACGGAGTCGGCAAGCCGCTGCCACGTCTGCTGGTCGAGACCGAGGTTGGCCTCGCCCTTGTCGCCCGCGATCACCTCGAGGTGCTCGTCGGCGAGGCGTCGGTAGAGCCGCAACAGCTCGGGGTCACCGCTGTCGAAGATGCGGTCGAGACGCGCCCGGGCAGCTTCGTCGTCCTTCGCGCGGACGAGGCAGATCACCGTGCCGCCGACCAGGTCCATTCGCTGCAGCCACTCCAGAGCGAGATAGCGGCCCAGGAAACCGGTTGCGCCGGTGAGCAATACGGTGCGTACCTCGGTGCTGGGCCCGGGCAACGACGGAGCCGTCGCCAGCGTCTGCGGGTCGATGAACTTGTCCAGCGTCAGGTCTCGCGCGTGTGCCACTGTCGCGCCCCGACCGTGGACGGACGCGAAGGTGGGACGCGTCGAACCGGGCTGCCGTTCCGCCTCGATGTAGGCGGCCAGCGCCGCGAGGTCGTTGGCGGGGCTTACGATGACGCCGACCGGCACGTCGATGCCGAAGATCTCGTTGAGCAGGTTCGCGAACGTCAACGCCGACAACGAGTCTCCGCCGAGGTCGGTGAAGTGAGCTTCGGCGTCCACGTCGGCGGTCGCCGCACCGAGAAGTGCGCCCGCGGCACGGATGACGGTGTCGAGCACCGGTCCTTCCCCGCCACCCTGCCGGAGTGCACGCAGTTCGTCAGCCTGCCCCTCGGCCAACTCGGCGTACAGCTGCTCGAGCCGCTCCCCGTAGTGCTCCTTGAGCTTGGGCCTCGCCAGCTTCCGGATTCCGGTGAGCAGTCCGTTCTCCAGCGTGAACGGGACAGTTTCGACGATGAAGTCGCGCGGGATCTCGTAGGACTGCAACCCCGCCTCTGCTGCGACGGTCTGAAAGGACTCTCCGAGAGCCGATTTCAGCGCGGCAGGCTCATGGCTGGTCAGCGCCTCGTCGGTCGGCACGACCACTGCGAGAAGGTAGGAGCGCGCACTGTTGCCGTAGACGTAGATCTGTCGCACCAGCGGGCTGTCGCCGAACACGGCTTCGAGCTTGGAGACGGCGACGAACTCGCCCTGCGACAGCTTCAGTACGTTGTTGCGGCGGTCGAGGTAGACCAATTGATCGGGACCGACTTCGGCGAACACGTCGCCGGTGCGGTAGTAGCCGGCGTCGTCGAACATCTCGGTGGTCAGTTCCGGCCGCTTGTAGTAACCGGGGAACAGGCCGTCGGATTTCACCAGTAATTCCCCCCGCGGATGCGGCCGGTCGGTGCGGAAGTAGCCGAGATCGGGGACGTCGACGAGCTTGTAGTCGAGCACCGGCGGACGCTGCACCATGCCGTCGACGATGACGGCACCCGCTTCTGTCGAGCCGTAGCCGTCGATGAGGTGCATGTCGAGCAGCTCCTCCACGAACGCCCTCATCTCGGGGGACATCGGGGCCGAGCCGGTCATCGCGAGTACGTGACGACCCCCGAGCAGCCGCGTGCGCGCCTCGGCCAGCACGGCCGATCGCTCCTCGGGCCGACGGTCGAGCTCGTTCTGGACCTCAGCGAAGATCATGTCCCACACGCGCGGTACGAACGTCATCTGAGTCGGACGCACGAGCGCGAGATCGTCGAGGAACGTCGAAAGGTCGCTGCGCGCAGCGAAATACGCGGTGCCGCCGACCCCGAGCGTGGCGTAGAGCCCACCGCGGCCCATCATGTGGCTCATCGGCAGGAAGTTGAGCGTGATCGAGGGATGCGTCCCGGGATCGCCCCAGTGGCTTCTGGCCGAGCGGCGCCAGGCGTTGGCGACCATGCGTTCGGTGTAGATGGCGCCCTTCGGCGCACCGGTGCTCCCGGAGGTGTAGATCAGCAGAGCAAGGTCGTCTGCGTCGCCGGCGACAGCAGGCTGCTCATCAGCCCGGTGCGCTCCGCGCGCGATGAGGTCGTCGAGGACGTCGACCCGGGTGGTGCCGGCGAGCCGTGACGTCGCATTCGCGACCGCGTCGCGGTGCTCGTCGACCTGCGGCAGATAGTCGAAGACCACGAGCCGTGCGGGCGCTGGCCCGCCGAGAACGAGGTCGACGGCGTCGGCCAGATGGTCAACGCTCGCGGCGATGACCGTCGGCTCGGTCTCTTCGACAATCGGACGGAGGGTCGAGACAGGCGCGCTCGTCTGCAGCGGAACGCCGACGGCGCCGAGACCGATCAGCGCCACATCCAGAACGGTGTAGTCGACGCTGGTGAAGCCGAGCAGTGCGACGCGGTCACCGGTGCGCACGGGATCGCCGGACAGCGCGTTGGTAACGGCTTGCGCCCGGGCCGAGAGCTCACGGTAGGTGAGGGTCTCGAAGCGGGGGAGCAGCTCGACGGAAGTGCGGCCGGTGGCTTCGTCGGTGACGAACCGGACGGCGCGCGCGCCGAGAGCGGGACGGTCGGCATAGCCCTCGAAGACGGTCGAGACGATGTCGGCGAGCCGCATGTCGGGCCGCTCGACGGCGGAGGAAACCGCCTCGTCGGGCACGGCAGCGGCGAACTGCGGGTCACACGCGGTCAAGTCGGCGATGCGGCGCTCGAGCCGCTCGTCGCGTAGGTCGATCGACATCAAAGAACCTCGGAGAATTAGCGGGGAAAGGGGGACGCGACGCTGCGTCTACGAATGAACAACATAGCAAAGCTATGCTTATTCCCGCTAACTAGTGAGCCTGTCTATCAGCTGTGAATCGCGGTCCGGTCGGCATGTCTGATCTGATTTCCGCCGGCGCGTTTGGCCATGTACATGGCGCTGTCTGCGGCATCGATCAACTGAGCGATGACGTCCCTCGCGTCGAGCTTGCTCGAGCGTGTGATGCTGGCAACACCGACACTTGCGGTCGTGCCGCGCGGAATGGCCGCGACGGCCTCCCGCAGGCGTTCTGCGATCGCCGCGGCCTCGCCGCGGTGCGTCATCGCCGCGACCACAAACTCCTCACCGCCAACGCGGGCGACGACGGCACGCCCGCCGGTGGCGTGCCGCAGTGTGTCGGCGACCGCGACAAGGATGCGATCGCCGGTGGGGTGCCCTCGGGTGTCGTTGACCTCCTTGAACCGGTCGAGGTCGAGCATGATCAGCGACAGGTATGGCGCGGCCCCGTCACTGGACCCACGGAGGAGGTCACGTGCCGAACGGGAGAACCCGCGACGGTTGCGCAACCCGGTGAGCGGATCGGTGTGCGACTTGAGCGCGTCGTCGCCGAGTAGGTGGACCAACACGTGTACCGAGAACGGCACCGCGAGCACGCCGACCGCGATGATGAGCAGGCTGGCGACGGCGATCACGACGCCGTCCGTCGCGGCAAGCCTCACCGCACAGATGATCGACGTTGCTGTCGCGGTCGCGAGGATGACAGCGAGATAGCGGCTGGTATGGAAGAACGCCACGTAACCGGCGAGAGCGGCAAAGGCGGTGCAGCCCAGCAGCGACATGTAGGGGGATGGGCAATTGAGGCACGCGAGGGCGACGCTGGCATCGGCGAGCAGGACGAAGAACACAGACTGTCGCCGGGTCGGCCAGCCGATCAACCACATGGCCGCCATGGCGACGCAGCAAACAGCGACGATGATTCCGATCGCCCAGTGAACCGGCGTGGTGGGACGGATCGGTGTCCACATGGTCAGCGCCGGCGCGGCGCCGAAGGCGATGACGACCACGGCCATCATGCGCCGGGTGAAGCCTCGAAGGTTGCGGTATCCGAGATAGCCGGACAGCCAACGGAAGTGGTCGGGCTGCTCCCACCACTGTCTGACCCAGCCCACCTCGGCAGTCTAAAGGACGTTTGCTGTTTCGCGAGTCAGCAATTATTCGACCGCCACGTCGCGCACTCGCGGGTTACCGGCACGCGGGTCGGGGTACTCCGCCGCCGTCCGGTTACACCGTCGGGGACCGAGGAGGCAGACGATGCGTGAGGCACGAGTACACAACGGCGGAGGCCGGATGCAGATGCCGCGTAGCCGCGGCGCAGCCAGTGGCTTCCTGCTGATCCTGCTGGGCTTGTGGGGCGCCCTTGTGCCGTTCGTCGGCCCGCTGTTCGACTTCGCGTTCACCCCGGACAGGGAGTGGGTGTGGACGGCAGCCCGCGGCTGGCTCGAGGTGCTGCCGGGCGCGGTGACGGTGATCGGCGGCTTCCTGCTGCTGAGTTCCCGCAACCGCTTCACCGCCATGCTCGGCGGATGGCTGACGGTGTTGGCGGGGGCGTGGTTCGTCGTGGGCCGGGCGCTCGCGGGGCCGCTGGGCCTCGGCAATGCCGGTGCACCGGTGGCCGCGACGGAGACCAAGCGGGTGGTTCTCGAGCTGGCCTACTTCTACGGGCTGGGCGCGCTCATCATCTTCCTGGGCGCTCTGGCCCTCGGCAGGCTGTCGGTCCGCAGCGTGCGCGACATCCGCTACGCCGAGCGTTCGGCTCTGACGACCGAGCCCGCGGCATCCGAGGACGTGACGGAGATCCAGCCGGCCCAGCAGCCTCACGGGCGCCGACATGATGAGCGTCTGACCGACGAGGTCCGCGACCGTCCAACCGACGAGGTGCGCGAGCGTCCCGCCGACGAAGTGCCCGGTCGTCGGCGTCGTTCGCTCGGCGGCCTGTTCGGTCGACGGGACCGGCTGGCCCACCGCTGAGGTTTTGCGTCAGCTGACGCGGGGTGGCACTGTGCCTTCGTGCGTCTGATCAGGTGGCTCTACCGGCTGCTGGCGCGGGTCCTGTCGCTGCGCATCATCGTGATCGTCGCGGCGCTCGCGGTGGTCGGCCTCGTCATCACGCTCGGTGCATGGGTCTGGTTCGGCGTGACCAACGACCAGTACAGCCAGCTCGACCGTCGTCTCGATTCGGTCAGCAGCCTCGGCGACATCAGCTCGCTCCTGCGCAACTCCGACGACCTGGGCCTCGAGAAGCCTTCGCCCAACAGCGAACTCGTCAGAACGGCCCGGGTCGACGGGATCACCGTCTCGCTGCCGAAGAACATCGTCCTGCCGAAGTTCGACGACGGCTACGACAGCACGACGATCGACGGTGTGGAGTACCGCGTTCGCACGTTCACTGCCGGTAAGGCCTCGATCGCGGTCGGCGCGCCGCTGGCCGAGACCCAACGGCGGATCGACGAACTGCACCGCCGCGTGCTGTTGATATGCGGCGGGGTCATCGTCGGCACCGCCGTGGTCGCCTCAGCGCTGTGGTTGATCATGATCAACCCGTTCCGGGTGCTCGCGCAGCAGGCGCGGGTGATCAACGCGCAGTCGAACCCCGACGAGGTGAAGGTGCGCGGGGTGCAGGAAGCCGTCGAGATCGCCGAGGCCGTCGAGGGCATGCTCGCGCGCATCGGCGACGAACAGCAACGCACCAAGGCGGCGCTCGAATCGGCGCGCGACTTCGCGGCCGTGGCCTCCCACGAACTCCGCACCCCGTTGACCGCGATGCGAACCAATCTCGAGGTGCTCTCGACGCTCGACCTGCCCGACGAGCAGCGCAAGGAAGTCATCGCCGACGTGATGCGCACCCAAAGTCGCATCGAGGCAACGCTTTCCGCACTCGAGCGGCTGGCGCAGGGTGAGTTGACCACAGTCGACGACTTCGTCCCCGTCGACATCACCGAACTGCTCGATCGGGCCGCCCACGATGCGATGCGCAACTACCCGGACCTCGAGGTGTCGCTGGCGTCGTCGACCACTGTCCTGATGGTCGGGATGCCCGCCGGGTTGCGCCTGGTGATCGACAACGCGATCACCAATGCCGTCAAGCACGGCGGGGCGACCGAGGTCCGGCTCGCCGCGATCAGTTCGGTCGACGGTGTGGAGATCACCGTCGACGACAACGGGCTCGGCGTCCCGGAGGAGGAGCGGGCGGCGGTCTTCGACCGGTTCTCCCGGGGCTCGACTGCCGCGCGCTCGGGGTCCGGACTCGGTCTCGCGCTGGTCGCGCAGCAGGCTGAGATCCACGGCGGCACGGCCAGCCTGGAAACGAGCCCGATGGGCGGCGCGCGCCTGCTGCTGCGGCTTCCGCCGCCGACTTAAGCCCTGGCGTCCTTCGGGTCCAGCTCGTCGAGGAGCCGCTGCATGGTCCGGCACATCGCGGCGAAGTCCCGCTCGCCGGCCAGCGACGCCCACCGGCGCTCGATGTCGAGCACACGGTTGCCTGCGTCGGCCATCAGGTCCCGGCCCCTGTCGGTCAGCTCGATCAGCTTCGCGCGTCCATCGGCGGGATCGGGTCGACGCGTCAGGTATCCGAGCTCGGCGAGATCGTTGACCAGCTCCGAGGTCGCCGCGAGGCTCAGCTGCGCGCGCTCGGCCAGCTCGGTGAGCCGGATGCCGCCCGCGCGGATGTTGCCGAAGATCTGAAAATGCGGTTCGCGGACATCCCCGTAGCCGGCGTCGGCGCGCGGGGCGGCGAGATCGTCACGGAACTCGCGTAACAGCCGCACCAGCAGTTGTCCGACCGCCAATCGGTCTCTTGACTGCGCCACAGTCGAGGAGAATACTACGGTAACCGAAGTTTCGGTAACCGAAGTAAATGGGAGTCGTCATGATCACTCCGGCAGCGGAATTCGTCAGCACCGACCTCGGCCGGTTGCACATCCGGCGAACCGGTGATGGACCACCGGCGGTCCTGTGGCACAGCCTCTTCGTCGACTCGCGCTCCTGGGGTCCGTTGCTCGAGCAGTTGGCCGGGCATCGCACCGTCTACACGATCGACGGGCCGTCGCATGGCAAAAGCGACGCGGTGGCAAGGGACTTCACTTTTGAAGAGGTGGTCGCGGCGGCTGAGCAGGCACTCGACAGCATCGGGGTGACCGATCCGATCGATTGGGTCGGTAACGCCTGGGGCGGACACGTCGGAATCCGCCTCGCGACGGGCGCGCGATTGAGGACGCTGACAACGATCGGCACCCCGATTCAAGGCTTCACCGCGGGGGAGAAGCTCACCAAGGCATGGCCTCTGGTCGGAATGTACCGAATGGTCGGAGCCAACGGCCTGATCGTCAAGCTGCTTTTCGACTCGTTGGTCGGCGGTGAATCGCTTGCCTCACAACCTGATCAGGCGGCCGCCGTCGTCGCGTCATTCCGCGAGGCCGACCGCACCGGCATGTATCACGCGATGCGTTCGATGATGTTGCAGCGCACCGGGATCGAGGGATTGCTCGCCGATGTCAGGGTGCCGACCCTCGTCATGTCGGTCCGCGACGACGTGACCGGATGGCGACCCGACGAAGCCCGAAGCACATGTGCGGCGATCGCCGACGTCCGCGTCGAAGAGGTGGCGGGTACCGGCCACGTCTCGCCGCTGCTGGCCGACCGCGACCGGATCCTGCGTCTCGTCACCGAATTCTGGAGTTCCGTTTCCTCGCGAGCAGACGCGGACGCCCACAAAAGCCCTGCAGACGAGGGGCGCTAGCGTCTGCTCGCGGGAGAACTAGAGGTCGGCGAGCACGAGCGCCAGCACGTCCAACGCCTCGATGAGAAGCTCGTCGGAGATGCTCAGCGGCGGCAGGAAACGCAGCACGTTGCCAAAGGTTCCGCAGGTCAGCACGATCACTCCCGCGGTGTGGCAACCGACCGCGAGCTTCATGGTCAGTTCGCCGTCGGGCTCGATGGTTCCCGACTTGACCATCTCCATCGCGATCATCGCGCCTCGGCCGCGGATGTCACCGATGCGGTCGTCCTCGGCCTGCATACGGTGCAGGCGGTCCTTCATCAGCTGTTCGATCTCGGCGGCCCGCGCCACCATGGCGTCCGACTCGATGGTCTCGATGGTGGCCAACGCGGCCGCACACGCCACCGGGTTTCCGCCGTAGGTGCCGCCCAGGCCGCTGACGTGAGGCGCGTCCATGATCTCGGCACGGCCCGTCACGGCCGACAGCGGGAGGCCGTCGGCGATGCCTTTGGCGGTGACGATCAGGTCGGGGACGATGCCCTCGTGCTCGCAGGCGAACATCGCGCCGGTGCGGGCGAACCCGGTCTGCACCTCGTCGGCGATGAACACCACGTTGTTGTCGGTGCACCACTCCACGAGGGCGGGCAGGAAGCCGTCGGCGGGCACGATGAACCCGCCCTCGCCCTGGATGGGCTCGATGATCACCGCGGCGAGGTTGTCGGCGCCGACCTGCTTCTCGATGACGGTGATGGCGCGCCGCGCGGCGACCTCTCCGTCGGTGGCCATCTCCTTGCCGAACTCCGCGTCCCGGAACGGATAGGACAGTGGCGCGCGGTAGATCTCCGGCGCGAACGGGCCGAAGCCGTGCTTGTACGGCATCGACTTCGCGGTCAGCGCCATCGTCAGGTTGGTGCGGCCGTGGTAGGCGTGATCGAAGGAGACCACCGCCTGCTTGTGGGTGTACGTCCTGGCGATCTTGATCGCGTTCTCGACGGCCTCTGAGCCGGAGTTGAACAGCGCCGACCGCTTCTCGTGGTCGCCCGGGGTGAGCCGGTTGAGCGCTTCGGCGACCGCGACGTACTCCTCGTACGGCGTGATCATGAAGCAGGTGTGGGTGAAGTCGGCGACCTGGTCGCGCACCGCGTCGACGACACGCGGGGACGCGTTCCCGATAGTGGTCACCGCAATACCGGAGCCGAGATCGATGAGGCGATTGCCGTCGACGTCCTCGATGATGCCCCCGCCTGCGCGGGCGGTGTACACCGGCATGGTGTTGCCGATGCCGCGGGACACCGCGGCGGTCTTCCGGTCGATCAGCTCCTTCGAGCGTGGACCCGGGATGCTGGTGGCGAGATAGCGGCTCTGCTCGATGGT
>DATEIG010000609.1:0-4785 GCA_035279185.1 Mycobacterium sp. | reverse complement strand
CACGCTCGGCGGGCACTTCCTTGACCACGAAGCTCAGCACGGGGATCGCGGTCTCGGGTCGGCCGATGACCATGATCGCGGGAAGCGAGCGCAGTGACATCAGCAGGTAGTCGAACAGGCGCTCCATGTAGGAGCCCGCGGACCGCATGGAGACGGCGAGCCGGTCGCGGCGCGTTCCGCTGGCCGACTCGTCGAGCGAGGCGAGGTAGTCGATGCTCGCGACGAGTCCGGCGAGCAGCGGGTACTGGTGCGCGCCGATCTCGAGCCGCGCCACTCCGGTGGCGTACGGGTCGAGCGCGATCGAGCCGAACGAGCTGATGGTGTCGGGGTCGCGGAAGACGAGGGCGCCGACGGGCGGGCCACCCCATGCGAGCGCGTTCACCGCGACGACGTCGGCGTCGGTGTCGTCGATGTCGATGAGGCGGTAGGGCGCGGCCGCCGAATGGTCGACGATCACCAGGCCGCCGTCGGCGTGCATCAGCTTGGTGGCGGCGCGCAGGTCGGTCACCGTGCCCAGCGTGGCCGACGCCGAGGTGATGGCGACCAGACGCGTCGCCTCGGAGATCAGGTTCTCCCACTGCCACGTCGGCAACTCGCCGGTCTCGATGTCGACTTCGGCCCATTTCACCTTGGCGCCATAGCGATTCGCCGCGCGCAGCCACGGTGCGATGTTTGCCTCGTCGTCGAGCCGGGTGACCACGGTTTCATAGCCCAAACCGACACGCGAGGAGGAGGCGTCGGCCAGCGAGTTCAACAGGATGGCCCGGTCGGCGCCGAGGATGACGCCGCGGGGGTCGCCGTTGACCAGGTCCGCGACCGCCTGGCGGGCGGCGGCGAGCACCGCGGCGCTGCGCTGGGCGGACGGGTGCGCGCCGGCCGTCGTGGTCATCGAGTTGCGGAACGACGTCGAAACGGTCCTGGCGACGGAGTCGGGAAGCAGCATGCCGTTCTGGGCGTCGAAGTGCACCCATCCGTCGCCCAGCGACGGATGCAATCCGCGCACCCGGGCGACGTCGTATGCCATGCCAGCCACCTTAGAGAGTCTGCGAATCCACAAACCGGAGCATCCAGTGGGTGCCCAAGGCCGAACTGGGCAGTGCCGGACCGGGTCACCTGGGCAGCCATACTAGTGCAGTGAGCTTGGCCTTCGGAGTGCTACTAGCGGTGTTGTTGCTGGTAGTACCCGGAGCCATGGCCGGATGGGCGGCCCGGATGCCCATTGCGGCGGCCGTTGCGGTCGGTCCGGTGTTGACCTACGGGGTTGTCGCACTGGCGATCGTTCCGTTCGGCGCGCTCGGGATACCGTGGAACGCGCTCACGGCTTTCTTTGCTCTCGCGGTGGTGACCGCGGTCGCCGCGAGTTTGCCGAAACTGCTCGAGCGGTTCAGGGACACCGCCGCCGAGGCGCTGTCGATCTCCCGCGGGCCCGCACTGGCCGTCGCCGCGGGCGTGCTGCTCGGGGCGATTCTGATCGGGCTGGCGGCCGTGCTCGGACTTCCGCACTGGCAGTCGATACCCAGCACGTGGGACGCCGTCTGGCACGCCAACACGGTCCGGTGGATCCTCGACACCGGGCAGGCGTCGCCGACCCACATGGGCGAGTTGCGCAACGTCGAGACCCAGGACCCGCTCTACTACCCGTCGGCGTTCCATGCCTTGGCGGCCGTCTACAGCCAGCTGACCGGAGCGGCACCCACGACCGCGTACACGGTGAGCTCGGTGGCGGCTGCGGTGTGGCTCTTCCCCGCGAGCGCCGCGATCCTGACGTGGAAGTTGTTGCGGGACCGGCTCACTCAGTGGCAGACCGCCGGTGCTGCCGCGACGGCGGCGGTGCTGTCGGCGTCCTTCACGGCCATCCCCTACGTCGAGTTCGACACCGCGTCGATGCCGAACCTGGCCGCCTACGGCATCGCGGTGCCCGCCATGGCGCTGGTGATGTCGGCCGTCGCTCATCGCGAACGGATCCCGCTGGCGGTGCTCGCGTTGCTCGGCGTGTTCTCCGTCCACATCACCGGCGGTGTCGTGGCGGTGCTGTTCGTGGTCGCCTGGTGGCTGTGCGACGCGCTGTGGCGGCCGGTGCGCGGCAGGCTCGCCGACTTCGTCGCGCTCCTCGTGATCGCGGTGCCGACGCTGTGCCTGCTGCTGCCGCAGTTCGTCGGCGTGCTCCAGCAGGCCGAGATCATCGAGGGCCACGCGTTCGTCACGCACGAGGGTAAGAAGCGCGGTCTGATCGACGCGCTGGTCCAGCACACCCGCCACCTGAACGACTTCCCGATCCAGTGGGTTCTGGTCGTCCTCGCGGGCATCGGCGGCCTGATCCTGCTCTACAAGCGGGTGTGGTGGCCGCTGGTCGTCTGGCTGGGACTGGTCGTGTGCATCGTGCACTCGTCGGCGCCGTTCGGCGGTCCACTGGGCGCGCTGACCGCGAAGTTCAGCGACCTCTTCTACAGCGACCCGCGCAGGCTTTCGGCGGTGGTGGCGATGCTGCTCGCCCCCGCGGCGGGGCTCGCGCTCTTCGTCGTCGTCAGGTCGGCGGTGCGTTGGATACGCCCACCGCTGCAGTACCGGGTCATCGCCGCGGTCCTGATCGCGGTGACCGTCGTCACAGCGCTCTGCTACATCCCCCGCCACAAGTTCCTGTTCGGCGAGAAGTACGACTCGGTGATCGTCGACGAGAAGGACCTGGAGGCGTTCGCCTACCTCGCGAACCTGCCCGGCGCGAAGGACACCCTGATCGGCAACGCCAACACCGACGGAACAGCCTGGATGTACGCGGTATCGGGGCTGCACCCGCTGTGGACGCACTACGACTATCCCGTCCAGCAGGGACCGGGATACCACCGGTTCGTCTTCTGGGCCTATGCCGACGACGCCGACACCGACCCGCGCGTCGCCGAGGCGGTGAAGGCGCTCGATATCCGCTACGTGGTCACCAGCACGCCGGTGGTGCTGAAATTCGCGATGCCCGACGGGCTACTGTCGCTAGACAAGTCACGGTCGTGGGAGAAGATCTACGACAACGGCGAAACCCGCATCTATGAATGGCGGGGTGCGTAGAGGGAATGCGGAGCGGATGACTGCGAACACAGACGACGACAACATCGAGATCATCGCCGACGACGGGCCGATCAGGCAGGGCGAGGACGGCGACGGCGGCAAGTCGCTGACCGACCTCGTCGAGCAGCCGGCCAAGGTGATGCGGATCGGCACGATGATCAAGCAACTGCTCGAGGAGGTGCGGGCCGCACCGCTCGACGACGCCAGCCGCAACCGGCTGCGCGAGATCCACAAGACCAGCATCAGCGAGTTGGAGGAAGGGCTGGCGCCTGAGCTGCGCGACGAGCTCGAGCGGCTGACGCTGCCGTTCACCGAGGACGGCGTGCCGTCCGATGCCGAGCTGCGGATCGCCCAGGCTCAGCTGGTCGGTTGGCTCGAGGGCCTGTTCCACGGCATCCAGACCGCGCTGTTCGCGCAGCAGATGGCGGCGCGCCAGCAGCTCGAGCAGATGCGACAGGGCGCCTTGCCGCCCGGTATCAGCGTTCCGGGACAGCGCGGCGGACCGGCGTCGTCCGGAACCGGGCAGTACCTCTAGCGGCGGTTCTGGGTTGGCAGCACCGCACATCGAGACGCGCAACGCGTGGGTGGAGTTCCCCATCTTCGACGCGAAGGCGCGCTCGCTGAAGAAGGCGTTCCTCGGCAAAGCCGGCGGCGCCATCGGCCGCAACGAGTCGAATGTCGTTGTGATCGAAGCGCTTCGGGACATCACGATGTCGCTGGAACACGGCGACCGCGTCGGTCTCGTCGGACACAACGGCGCAGGCAAGTCGACGCTGCTGCGGCTGCTGTCGGGCATCTACGAACCGACGCGCGGTGTCGCGACGGTGACCGGAAGGGTTGCGCCGATCTTCGACCTCGGCGTCGGCATGGACCCCGAGATCTCCGGTTTCGAGAACATCATCATCCGCGGGCTGTTCCTCGGGCAGACGCGAAAACAGATGCTGGCCAAGGTCGATGAGATCGCCGAGTTCACCGAGCTCGGCGACTACCTGTCGATGCCGCTGCGCACGTATTCGACGGGCATGCGCGTGCGGCTCGCCATGGGCGTCGTCACCAGCATCGACCCCGAGATCCTGCTGCTCGACGAGGGCATCGGCGCCGTCGACGCGGAGTTCTTGAAGAAGGCGCAGGCGCGGCTGCAGAGCCTCGTCGAACGCTCCGGAATCCTCGTGTTCGCAAGCCATTCCAACGAGTTCCTCGCTCGCCTGTGCAAGACCGCGATGTGGATCGACCACGGGACGATCAAGATGACCGGCGGCATCGAGGAGGTCGTGCGCGCCTACGAAGGCGAGGACGCGGCACGGCATGTGCGCGAGGTGCTGGAAGAGAACGCCCGCGCTGATGGCTGACACGGTGTACGCCGTCGTCGTCACGCATCGACGGCCCGACGAGTTGACCAAGTCGTTGGACGTGCTGGCCACACAGAGCCGCACCCTCGACCACATAATCGTCGTCGACAACGACGCGGACGAACGGGTACGGGAGCTGGTCGCAGGGCAGCCCGTTCCGACGACATACCTCGGTTCGCGCCGAAACCTGGGCGGTGCAGGCGGTTTCGCGTTGGGCATGCTGCACGCGCTGGCGGCCGGCGCCGACTGGATCTGGCTGGCCGACGACGACGGACGCCCGCAGGACCGCGACGTGCTGTCGACGCTGCTCGCGTGCGCCTCCGAGCACAACCTGGCCGAGGTGTCGCCGATGGTGTGCAACCTCGACGACCCCGAGCGC
>DATEIG010000608.1:0-2710 GCA_035279185.1 Mycobacterium sp. | reverse complement strand
GCCTGCTCGAAAGCGGTGCGGGTGTCCTGGAACTCCTGCGGTTTCGGTGTCGCCGAGACCGTCTCAGCGAAATCGTCTGCATGCCTGCGTGATTGGTCGCCGAGCGCGAACCATCGGTCGGCGATCGCGGTGAGCGAGTTGACGTACTGCAGTAGCCGGCCGCTGAGGGCGGCCGTGCCGGTGGGGCTCTCCCACAGTTCGGGCACCGCTGCGGCGACCTCGCGGACGGCACCCGCGGCGGTGTCGATGGCAATGCCGTTGTTGGTCGCGGTGGTGCCGAACCCGACACCGTTGGCCGACGACCCCGCGTTCACGAGTCGCGAGAAGCCCTCCCCGGAGAGCGGCGTTCCCGGCGAGATCGGTAACCGCACATCGGGAGGGAGGACGGGCACAGGCGGGAGGATTGCGAGCGCGCCGTCGTCGGAGGCCTTGGCCGCGGGCTCCAACATCGTGAGCCCGTACCTGTTGATCTCCTCGATGCTGCCGAACTTCGCCGCGATCATCATCAGGTGCGTCGCCGCGGTGTTCAGGCTGGCGGCCTGCGCGCACGCCGCTCCCCACAACTCCAGGGCGGCGGCGTCGAGGCGTGCGGCCGCCCCGACAGACGTCGGGTCCTGCGCCAACGGCGCGGCCATCTCGGCCAGCAGACCCTGTGCGGAGACCGCCAAGCTCTGAAGCTTCCCCGCGGCGGCCATGAGCCCGGGTACGTCGACCTTGATCGTCATCAGCGGCCTACAGCTCTGCCAGCTTCCGCTCGGCGTCGGCGAGGTCCTGCTCGGTGGGCATGTCGTTCACCGGTATCGACCTCCCCTCCAGCTCGGCACGGATCACCAGCTGCCCCCTCAGGTACGCGACATCGTTACACGCCATGATGCCCCGTGCGATTTCAAGGGCGGGCCGCTTCATTGCGGCCGGCTCGATCTGCACGCCGAGGGTGTGACCGGCGAGGGCCACCCGGACAAAGATCGTGTTGTCCGGCGTCGCGGCGGTGAAGGACTCCTCAGTCAAGGCGTACCGCCGCGGCGTTGATCTCTTCCTGGTCGGCGAATCGCTTCGCGACCGAGCGCAGGTTCTCGGCGGCCGCGCGGTGCGCGGCCTCGTGGTCGGCGAAGGCTGATTCGCGACGTTGGACGACGTCGTGGGCCGCGGCCTTGAACTGATGCATGATCGGCCCGTGCGTGGCCACCGACGCCAGGATGTCCGCGGCCGCCTTGCGGGCCACCGCGATCTCGTCGGCAACGCTCTCATGTTGCACCGCAACCTGATTCAGCAGCGACGGGGTGATCCGGATGGTGGTCATGTGTGCTCCTACAACAGGCGTGCGGGTCGGGTCTGCGCGGGACCGCTGCGCGGGGATTCGCGGGGCGGCTGCGGTGCGGCAGGCGGGTCGTCGGTGTCGACCTCATCGGGCCCGTCGGTCTCGTCGTCTTCGTCGTCCTCTTCGGTGCCTTCGGCCTTCTCGTCGACGTCCGCGTCTCCGTCAGGTTCGCGCTCGGGTGTGGTGCGGTCCTCGCTGAGTCCGGTTTGGCCCGCGCGTTCGAGGAGACCGGACGCGAGCCCGGCGAGACCGCCCGCGCCCTGCGCGGGAGCGGCCGCCGCGCCCTGCGCGGCCTGTGGCAACGAACCGAGGGCGGAGCCCAGCGCGGGCACCATGCCCGCCGCCTGGTCGGCGACCGGCGCCGCCGCGGGCGCAGGAGCTTGGCTTCGCTCCGGCGTCGCGAGCAGATACCCGCTGCCGAGCGCCCGGGTCAGCCGGGCATGGTCCTCGTCGGTGAGCGCGCCCGCGTCGACGATGCCCTGGATCTCGGCGATCTTGCTGCGGAGGAACATCAGGAACTGGCGCTCCCCCGCCGGGGTGTCGAGCGCAGCGGCGGGGTTGTTGATCGTCTCGATGAGCTGGCGCTGGATGTCCTGCAGCTGCGCCCGGCCGGCCACCGTCACCGCGTGCGCGCTGAGGATCGCCTCTGTCAGTTGGACTTCGGCCGAGCGCATCTCGGAGTAGTCGCTGTTGAGCTCGCTGTGCAGGGTCCGGACCGCGTCTGCGGCACTGCCCGACTGTGCGGCGTCGACGGCTGGTTGGGTCACAACAGGCCGCCGCCGAGGTCGTCCAGCAGCTCGGCACGCGGAGCGAACTCGGGCGGCAACGTCGGCCGGCCTGCGCCGTCATACAGCTCCTGGGCGTGGGAGAGCGCCGTCAGCACGGTGCTCACCTGCCCGAGCAGCCATCCGTCCACGTCCGCCCCTTTCGCTCGCCCGGCCAGCCTAACCCGCAGCAGGAGGGCCTTTCCGCGGCAATTCGACCGGGGTCGCGACCGAGCGGCAGCAAAACGCCGAACGTGCGGCCACCGCGAGAAACACGTTCACATTTCGCAGTGGACGCACGTTCGGCGTGCGGAGTCGACAGGTCAGGCGTCGAGGTCCTGCTCGACGAGGTCGGCGATCTTCTTCAGCGCCTCGTCGTCGTCGGAGTGGACGGTCACCTGCGCGCCGTTGCCTGCACCGAGCGTCATGATCATCAGGGCGGATCCGGCGTCGACGGGTTCGCCGCCGTCCACCGACAGCGATACGGGCACACCCGCGTTGACGACGGCTTCGGCGATGATCGCCGCGGGCCTCGCGTGCAGGCCGATCGCCGATCCGACGGTCACGGTCTTTTCTGCCATGGGGTTCTCCTTGGTGTGGTTGGGGTTGATTCTGATGATCAGGCGGT
>DATEIG010000607.1:0-10272 GCA_035279185.1 Mycobacterium sp. | reverse complement strand
AACTTCTGGTCGGCGGGATCGCCGTCGCGCTCGTAGCATTGGCACAGGCGGCGGGGATCTCGGCGTCGGTGCCCAATCCGGACGGCAGTCGCAGCAACATGTCCGGCGACTTCACCGCGCAGGGCGCGGGCAACCTCGTCGGCGGCTTCTTCGGCGCGCTACCCGCAGGCGGCTCGCTGTCCCGCACCGGGGTCGCGACATCCGCTGGCGCACAAACGCGTTGGGCGGGGATCTTCGCGGGCATCTGGCTCGCAGTGCTCGTCCTGGTGGCCGGCTCGGTGGCTGAGCTCATCCCGATGCCGGTGATCGGCGGACTGATCCTGGTCATCGGATTCGAGCTGATCGCCGGCAGGCTGCCCGACATCAGGCTGGTGTTGCGGGTCGCCCCGATCTCGGCGGTGGCCATGCTGATCACCTTCGCGGCCACCACCCAGCTGCCGCTGCACACCGCGATCCTGATCGGCGTCATCGCCTCACTCGTCCTCTACTGCGTCAAGGCCACACAGTCGGCGCAACTGATGGCGCTCCAGCAGACCGACGACGGCGACTTCGTGGTGATACCCGTCCCCGAGGAGTGCCCGAGCAACGAGGTGACCGTGCTGCACTACGCGGGCGTCGGGCTGTTCGCCGAGGTGGCCCGCATCGACGAGGAGTGGCCGCGGGTCGAGGGCTCGACCAACGCCGTCGTCGTGCTGAGCATGCGGATGCTGCCCGATGTGCCATCCTCGGTCGCGATCAAGGCGTTGCGGCGGTGGGCGGGTCAGCTGAAGAGCCACGGCGGCCGGTTGATCGTCGCCGGTGTGACGCCCGCAGCGCATCGCATCCTCGAGCGAGGTGGCCTGGTCGACGTCCTCGGACCGGATGGCATCGTGCCCGCGACCGACCGCGTCTTCGGTGCGCTGGACGACGCCGTCGCCCGTGGCCGGGAATGGATCGCCGGCCGGGGTTAGCCGACTTTCTCGCAGACGTGATTTGAAGTCAGCAGAGCGAGTCGGCGCCCGCCTGGACCGCGACGATGACGGCGGCCTGCCGAGCGGGTGACAGCTGCGCCCAAGGGGTGCCGTACGTGGCAGGGCCCGGGGGTGTGCTCGGGTCCTGAATCTGCTTGAGGAAGGCCTCCACCTGCGCCTTCCGATCGCCGCCCTGCTGGTCGATCCATGCCTTCGCGGCCTGGCAGGCCTGCGAGTACTCCTCTTCGGTGGACTCGGCGTCCGCCCCGACGGCGGTCGTCACGCCGCCGGGTGAGACCTCGGTGGCGCCGGGTGCCGGGGTGTGCGTTTCCGAACTGGTCGCAGTCGTCGTGGTCGTCTCCGGCGAGGACTCACCGCTCTCGCCTCCCGACGAACAGCCCGTGATCGCGAACGTCGCCGCGGCCGCCGCGACGCAGAAGGGGTAGAGGCGCATGCTGCCAATCTATGCAACACTCGCCGACGTGATGGAACGGACCGGAATCAGGGGCTGCTGTACGGCTGTCTAGCCGCCGACCCCCTGTTCGTCCATCTCTTCTGGAGTCCCCATGGTTTCCACTCTGTCCGTGCCCTCCCCTGCTGCGCCCGCCCGTTCGGCGCCCACCCGGCTACGCGTGCCGGACCTGCTGCATGCGGTCGACCAGGCCGCCGACGGCGTGCTCAGCGGCCGGTACGAGCACCTGCTGCCCGCAGGCGGCCTGCCCGCCGACGAGCGCTGGTACACGCGCATCCACGGCGACGACGAGCTGGACATCTGGCTGATCAGCTGGGTCAAAGACCACGCGACCGAACTGCACGACCACGGCGGCTCGCTCGGCGCGCTGACGCTACTCTCCGGTGCGCTCGACGAATTCCGTTGGGACGGAGAGGCGTTGCGTCGACGCCGGCTGCAAGCCGGCGACCAGGCGGCGTTCCCGCTCGGGTGGGTCCACGACGTCATCTGGGCGCCGACACCCAGCATCACCGTGGCGGGCCCTACGCTGAGCGTGCACGCGTACTCGCCGCCACTGACCGCGATGAGCTACTACGAGGTGACGAGCCGCAACACGCTGCGTCGTGACCGAACAGAGCTCACCGAGGGCCCGGAGGGGTAGGAATCTCAATTGTCCAGCCGAATCGACAAGGTGTTCGATGCCGCCCGTGCCAGGCTCGAGCGGATGCCCGCGGCTGCGGTGCCCGAAGCGCTCGAGCGCGGTGCGGTGCTCGTCGACATCCGCCCCCAGGCGCAGCGCGACCGTGAGGGGCATGTGCCCGCAGCGCTGGTGATCGAACGCAATGTGCTGGAGTGGCGCTGCGATCCCACCAGCGACGCCAAGATCCCCGAGGCCGTCGGCGACGACGTCGAGTGGGTGGTGCTGTGCTCGGAGGGCTACACCTCTAGTCTCGCCGCCGCGGCCCTGATCGACCTCGGGCTCCACAAGTCGACCGACGTGGTCGGCGGGTACCACGCGCTCAAGGCGGAAGGCGTTCTCATTTCGCGCACGTGAGGAGCGGTTTGGCTCAAGCGTTTTCGTCGTTGGAGAGCAGCGGGCGCAGGCGCTGCGTCTTCTCCGGCGTCCAGCCGGGCGGTTCCAGCACGGCCGCCCACGCATTGGCGACATCCTTGACGTAGACATGACCGTGTCCGTCGGGGACGTCGACCGCGACGGCCATGTCGGCGGACACCTGCAGGAACGTCACCACCGGGATCCACTGCATGCGTCCCGACAGATCGTAGCCGCGCGGTTCCTTGAGCCAATCGGGTTCGGCGAACAGCAGATCGGGGTTCCACCACGCAATCGGATCCGACGCGTGCTGAAGGTAGACCACACGCGGCTTCTCCCACGGGTCGTTGTCGGGCCGGTCGAGGTTGTCGGGCCGCGCGACGAAGCGGGCGTACTCACCCTTGTCGTAGATCGGCAGCCACTCCGGCGACCCCCTGTCGCGGTTGCGGGTGAGATCGGTCCAGATCGTGTTGTTGAACGTCGGCCCGGAGTACAGCGCGCCGTCGGTGCGGGCGATGACGTTGTTCAGCGACAGGAACGGCGCTTCACCGCCGAACGACCCGAGGCTCTCGCCGAAGACCACCAGCTTGGGCCGTTGCGCCTCGGGCATTTCGCGGATGAGCCCGTCGACGGCCTCGAACAACGCCTGGCCGGCCTGGCGGGCGTTCTCCTTGTCGACCAGGAACGACAACCAGCTCGGCAGGAACGAATACTGCATGCTGACGATCGCGGTGTTGCCGTTGTACATGTACTCCAGCGACGCCGCCTCGGCCTCGTTGATCCAGCCGGTTCCCGTCGTCGTCGCCACGGCGACCACGTCGCGGTCGAGGCCGCCCTTCGCGCGCAGCTCCTCGGCCGCCAGTGCCGCGGTCGCCTTGATGCCGTCGGCCGAATGCAGCCCCGCATACGCGCGGATCGGTTCGATCGCGGGTTTGCCGTTGAACTTCGACAGGTCGTCGACGCTTGGCCCCGCTGACACGAACACCCGGCCCTGGTGGCCGAGCGACTCCCACGTCACCAGCGAATCGGGTCCGCCGGACCGCAACCGTGACGTCGGCGCGGGGAAGTCGGGGTCGGTCTCGTCGTTGACCGCGCTGAAGGTCCTGTTGATGTAGCCCATTCCGGCTCTGACGACGATGCCGTTGAGCAGGGCGATGAACAGGGCCAACAACAGCACGACGACCACGACGTCCGAAACGCGCGGTGGCGCAACGCGGTTCAGCTGCCGAACCAGGAACTTGACCAGCTTGCCGATCAGCTGGCCGATCTCGACGAACAGGAACAGCACGACGATCGAGATCACCGCGGTCAGCGGATGGTCCCAGAAGGACATGCGGGGGACCCCGTTGAGGTCGCGCACCTCGTCCTGCCAGATGTGGAAGTAGATGATCATCAGGATCTGGCCGATGATCCCGACGACGACGACCGCGAGCCACGCCCACCCCGGCGCGTGCGGGCTGGCGTCCCTCGACAGCATGAACTGCACCAGCCACACGAGGAACACGCCGATGCCGTAGCCGATCGCCCCCGCCGCGCCGCTGACGAGGCCCTGGAACAGGGGGCCGCGGGGCAGCAACGACGGCGTCAGCGACAGCCACAGGAACACCAGCGCGAGCACGGTCCCGGTGAACGTGTAGTGCCGTTGCCACCAGGTCGGCTTGTGCGTGGGCGGTTCCTGTTGCGGTGGTGCCTCTTCCGTCGCCTCCGCGGTGTCAGTCACCCAGGAAGATTAGCTGTGTGTGAAGTTCGGTGGGCGTTTCTCGCTGAAGGCGTTCATGCCTTCTGTCTGGTCGGCGGTCGCGAACGCCGAGTGGAACAGCCTGCGCTCGTAGAGCAGGCCTTCGGCCAGCGACGACTCGAAGGCACGGTTGACGGCCTCCTTCGCCATCCGCGAGGCCGACAGCGACATCTGAGAAATCGTGGTGGCCACGGCTTTTGCCTCACGGAGCAACTCGTCGGCGGGCACCACCCGCGACACGAGGCCGCTGCGGTCGGCTTCCTCGGCGTCGATGGTGCGGCCGGTCAGGATGAGGTCCATGGCTTTGGCCTTGCCGACGGCGCGGGTCAGCCGTTGCGAGCCGCCCATGCCCGGGAGCACGCCCAGCTTGATTTCGGGCTGGCCGAACTTCGCGGTGTCGGCGGCGATCAGCAGATCGCACATCATCGCGAGCTCGCAGCCTCCGCCCAGCGCATATCCCGCCACCGCGGCGATCAGCGGGGTGCGCACCGCGGCGAGCTTGGCCCACGGCGCGAAGAAGTCCTGTCCGAAGACGTCGCCGAAGGACAGCTCCGACATCTCCTTGATGTCAGCACCCGCCGCAAAGGCCTTCTCGTTGCCGGTGATGATGATGGCGCCAATGCCGGTGTCGGCGTCGAATTCGGCTGCGGCGCTGGTCACTTCATCCATCACCTGGCTATTGAGCGCGTTGAGCGCCTTCGGCCGGTTCAGCGTGATGGTGCCGACGCGCTCGTCGCGCTCGACGAGGATTGTCTCGTACGTCTTGTCGGTCATGACTTCTCCTCGGGGAAGGTCAGGTCGGGGTTCTGCGGCGCGAAGTAAGCCTCGACGTCGGCGGGGGTGACGGCCGCCAGCGACGCCGGCGACCACTTCGGGTTGCGGTCTTTGTCGATAACCTGCGCGCGGATGCCCTCGACGAGGTCGTGGCTGCGCAGCGACCCGCACGACGTCCGATACTCCTGGCGCAGCACGTCTTCCAGGTTCTCAAGCTTGGCCGCGCGGCGCACCGCTTCCAGCGCAACGGACACCGAGACGGGGGAGCGGGTTTCGATCAGGTCGGCGGCGTCGTCGGCGCGGTCGGCGTCGCGCGCGCGCAGTGCGGCGACGATGGCCTCGACCGTGTCGCCGGTGTAGCAGTCGTCGATCCAGTCCCTCTGCGCCATGAGATCGCTGGCGGGCGGTTCTTGTTCATGCGCGGCGAGTGCGGCGTCGATGCCGTCGGCGAGGATCGCGTCGGTGAGGTCGGCCAGCTTGTCGTGCGGCACGAAGTGGTCGGCGAAGCCCATCGCGATCGCGTCACCCGCAGCGAACGGCGCACCCGTCAGCGCAGCGTGGTGGCCGAGCAGGCCCGGCGCCCGGGACAGGATGAACGTTCCGCCGACATCGGGAATGAACCCGATACCCACCTCGGGCATCGCCATTTTCGTGGTGTCGGTGACGATGCGGTGGCTTCCATGCGCGCTGACGCCGACGCCGCCGCCCATCACGATGCCGTCCATCAGCGAGACGTACGGCTTGGGATAGCGCGCGATGTAGGCGTTCATCCGGTACTCGTCCCACCAGAAGGAACTGGCGACGCCGTGGTCGCCCCTGGCGCTGTTGTAGACCTCGACGATGTCGCCGCCCGCACACAGGCCGCGTTCGCCCGCGCCCGACAGCACAACGGCGCGTACGGCGTCGTCATCCCGCCATTCGGTCAGCGCCTGAGAGATCGCTGAGACCATCGGGTGAGTCAGCGAGTTGATGGCCTTGGGCCTGTTTAGCGTGATCAGACCGATTCCGCGGTCGACGGTTACTAGGACGTCCTCGTTTTCCGCCACGGATAAGCAATCTAGTGCAATGCGATCGTGGCCCTGTCGTGGCCGGATATGGGTACGCTTCCCTGTGAAAGACCTGGGAGGTTTTTTCGGGAACCAGCACTGGGTGACCGATCGTTGAGTAGGTGTTCGTCATCAGGCGAACGACAGCACAGGAGAGGAACCGACGGTGCGCGAGAGCAGCAACCCGGTATTTCGTTCCCTGCCGAAGACGCAGGGTGGATATGCGCAGTTCGGTACCGGAGCCGCAGGCGCCGGTGCTGCGGCAGTACATGCCGACCCCTATGTGACGCAGTATCCCGATCAGCGACAGACCGGGGTTTCGCGTCCGATGACCATCGACGACGTCGTCACCAAGACCGGTGTCACGCTGGCCGTGCTGATCGCCGTCGCCGCAGTCTCCTACTTCATGGTCGCGGCCAACCTCGCGCTGGCGATGCCGTTCGCTCTGGTCGGCGGCCTCGGCGGCCTGGTCGTGGTGCTGATCGCCACGTTCGGCCGCAAGCAGGACAGCCCCGCGATCGTGCTGACCTATGCGGCGCTCGAGGGCCTGTTCCTCGGTGCGATCTCGTTCCTGCTGGCCAACCTGTATGTGTCCGGCGCCAGCGCCGGTGCGCTGATCGGGCAGGCGATCCTCGCCACCATCGGCGTGTTCATCGGCATGCTCGTGGTCTACAAGACCGGCGCCATCCGTGTGACGCCGAAGTTCACCCGCATGATCATCGCCGGCATCTTCGGTGTTTTCGTGCTGGCGCTCGGCAACTTCGTGCTGGCGCTGTTCGGTGTCGGCGGCGGTGAGGGCCTGGGCCTTCGCGGCAACGGCCCGATCGCGATCATCTTCTCGCTGGTCTGCATCGGCTTGGCGGCGTTCAGCTTCCTGCTCGACTTCGACGCGGCCGACCAGATGATCCGCGCAGGCGCGCCGGAGAAGGCCGCATGGGGTGTCGCACTCGGCCTGACCGTCACGCTGGTCTGGCTCTACATCGAGATCCTGCGTCTGCTGTCCATCTTGCAAAGCGATTGACGACGCTTCACTACGAAAGCCCCCGGCATGCCGGGGGCTTTCTCTTTGCCGCACAGGTCGCAGTTGATCCACAGGTGGTGCCGCGTTCGACCGCGCGAAGGCCTGGTGTGTCGTCCGTTGCCTGCAAATTCGACGCGTGGACGTTCCCTTCATCGGTAGCGAAGCGCTTTCCGACGGCCTCGTCGCCAACAAACACCAGCTGAGGACACGGTTCCAGCGCTTGTATCCGGACGTGTATCTGTCCGACGGCGTGGTCCCCAACCTGTGGCAACGAACTGCCGGCGCGTGGCTGTGGAGCCGACGCGGCGGGGTCATCGCCGGTCTGGCCGCCTCTGCGCTCCATGGTGCGAAGTGGATCGCCGACGATGTGCCCATCGAGATGATCTGGTCGAATCCGCGTTCGCCCGCGGGGATCGCCACTCGCAGAGACACATTGGCCGTGGGGGAGACCACCCGCGTGGCAGGGATGACCGTCACGACGCCTGAGCGCAGCGCGTTCGACTTGGGTCGTCTGATACGCGGTGACGCGGCAGTCGCTCGACTGGATGCGCTGGGCAACGCGACTCGATTCGACACCGCAGCTGTCCATGAACTCGCTCGTGTGCACCGCGGCTCGCCGGGAATCCCGCACCTGCTCGAAGTTCTCGACCTTCACGATCGAGGTGCGCAATCCCCGAAGGAGACCTGGTTGCGACTTCTTCTCGTCCGCGCCGGATTTCCACGCCCGCGCACACAGATTCCGGTGTTCGACGACTTCGGCCGAGCCCGCTACTACCTCGACATGGGATGGGACGAGGTGATGGTCGCCGCCGAGTACGACGGAGACCACCACCGCGAGCGTTCGGTGTTCACAGGCGACATCGTCCGCGCTGAGTTCATCGCCCACCGTGGATGGACCAACATCCGGGTCGTCGCGGGGGTACGCCCCTCCGAGATCGTCAACCGCGTCCGACGTGCGTGGACGTCTAGTGTGCAATCAGATCGCGCAATCGCCTGAATCCCAGCGATATTGCGATCTGACGGCACACCAGGGCAACGCTGGCTACGAGAGGCGTTCGATGATCATGGCCATGCCCTGGCCACCGCCGACGCACATCGTCTCCAGCCCGAACGTCTTGTCGTGCGTCTGCAGGTTGTTCAGCAGCGTCGCCGTGATGCGCGCACCCGTCATGCCGAACGGATGGCCCAGCGCGATCGCGCCGCCTGACACGTTGAGCTTGTCGTGGTCCATGCCGAGTTCGCGTGCCGAGCCCAGCACCTGAACCGCGAACGCCTCGTTGATCTCGTAGAGGTCGATGTCGTCAATCGTCATGCCCGCGTTGGCAAGTGCCTTGCGCGTCGCCTCGATCGGCCCGAGCCCCATGATCTCCGGCGACAGCCCGCTCACACCGGTTGCCACGATGCGCGCCAGCGGCGTCAACCCCAGCTCGCGAGCCTTCTCGTCACTCGTCACGATCACCGCCGCCGCACCGTCGTTCAGCGGGCACGCGTTGCCGGCGGTGACCGTGCCGTTCGGCCGGAACACCGGCTTCAGCTGGCTGATCTTCTCGTAGGTCGTGCCTGCGCGCGGGCCGTCGTCCGTGCTGACCTGCGACCCGTCGGGCAGTGTCACCGGCGAGATCTCCCGTGCGAAGAAGCCGCTGTTGATCGCCTCCTCGGCGCGGTTCTGCGACCGCACGCCCCAGTGGTCCTGCTCCTCGCGGCTGATGCCCGTGAACAGCGCGACGTTCTCGGCCGTCTGGCCCATCGCGATGTAGACATCGGGCAGGACGCCGTCCTGACGCGGGTCGTGCCACTCTTCGGCGCCCGCCGACGCGGTCACCGACCGCTCCTCGGCGTCGGAGAACAACGGGTTGTGCGAGTCCGGCCAGCCGTCTGACGTGCCCTTCGGGAACCGCGACACCGTCTCCACGCCCGCGGAGATGAACGCGTCGCCCTCGCCGGCCTTGATCGCGTGGAACGCCATCCGCGTCGTCTGCAGGGACGATGAGCAGTAGCGGTTCACCGTGGTGCCGGGCAGGAAGTCGTATCCCAGCTCGACAGCGACCGCACGGCCGATGTTGAAGCCGGCCTCGCCGCCGGGCTGTCCGCAGCCCATGATCAGGTCGTCGATGTCCTTGGGGTCCAGCGAAGGCACCTTGTCCAGCGCTGCGCGCACCATCTGCGCGGCCAGGTCGTCGGGCCGCATGTCGACCAGCGATCCCTTGCCTGCGCGGCCGATCGGCGAACGCGCGGTCGCGACAATGACGGCTTCACTCATGACAGCTCCTCAGTAGTGGCTTACTGGGAGAACCTAGCTGGCGGGCACCACGATCGGCGCAGGGACCCCGGTCGAACGGCGCCACAACCGGCTCACACCGCCCAGCCGCGACAGCAGTGTGCCGGCGTCGCCCGCCCGCGACTCCAAGGGCGACGAGGCTTCAGCAGCACAGGTCAAGTCGCCCAACGCATTACAGAGCGCCGGCACCAGCTGCATGGCGGCCAACGCATAACCGGCGCCCGACGGATGGAACATGTCGTCGGAGAACATCACCTCCGGCGCCTGCCTGAAGTCCGACGTGATCAGGTCGGCCAGCGGCACGGGGACACCGCCGGAGGCCCGCACCGCCGCGGCCTGTGCACGCGCCAATCGCAACCCGCGCGTGCGCGCCACTGTGCGCAACGGCTGCGGAATCGCGGTGATGACGCCGAAGTCCGGGCACGTGCCGACGACGACGACGGCGCCGCTGGCCCGCAGTCGCCGCACGGCCACACCCAACCGGCCCGCCGACGGGCCGATGCCGTGCAGTTTGGTGATGTCGTTGGCGCCGATCATGATCACCGCGGCGTCCGGTGGCGGGCCCGCCACGAACATGGCGTCGATCTGGCCGGACAGGCCCTTTGACGTGGCGCCGACGATGGCCTTCGTACTCAGCCGGACCCGTTGACCCGAGATCTGCGCGAGGCTGCGCGCGATCAACACGCCGGGGACCTCTTCGGCGCTGCGGGCGCCGTAGCCGGTGGCCGTGGAGTCGCCGAAGACCATCAGATGCAGGTCGAACGGCACCCCGCGATGCCAGCGCTCGACAGGACCGCCGCCGGGGGCGTACACGCCGTCGGCGCGCGGCGGGATGTCCCAGGCCTTCGGAATGACCCGTCGGGCCTGCTCAGCCTGACCGCTCAGAAAGGTGCGAACTCCCACGTAGGCGGAGCCCGTCGAGGCCACCGCCGCGGCGGCCGTCACGGCGACGGTTGATCTGCG
>DATEIG010000606.1:0-3096 GCA_035279185.1 Mycobacterium sp. | reverse complement strand
CGCGGCGCGGCTGAGGTCGCTGGCCGCCGGTGGGCAGATCTTGTGCTCGGGTGCGACGGCCGAGCTCGTGATCGACTCGCTGAGCGACGACATCGTGCTCGCCGACCTCGGTGTGCGCCAACTCCGGAATCTGGCGCGCCCTGAGCACGTGTTCGAGCTGCGGATGCAGAACGACGACGAGACCCCCCACGAGACTGACGCAGGCATCGAAAGACCGGATCTGCCCCCGGTACTCACCGGCCACGGACCCTTCGTCGGACGTGGTGAAGAGCTGCACCGCCTTTCGTCGACGTGGCAGAGCGCCCTCACCGGCGGCATGCGCGCTGTGTTGATCGCCGGCGAACCGGGCGTGGGCAAGACGCGGCTCGCGGGCGAATGGTCAAGGCAGGCCTACGGGCAGGACGCTGTTGTGCTCTACGGCCGCTGCGACGAAGACCTCGGGGCGCCGTATCAGCCGTTCGCTGAAGCGCTGCGCTCACTTGTGCCGTGCCTCAACGCCTCTCGTCTGCGAGGGCTGCGCGGTGTCGAGGCGTTGTTGCCGCTGGTTCCCGGCCTGGCCGATGTTCTTCCCGACCTGGCGGCGCCGACGCGGGCCGACCCGGACACCGAACGGTATGCCCTGTTCGACGCCGTGGTCGCGCTTTTGGAGTCCGCATCGGCGAGCGCGCCGGTGGTCTTGATTCTCGACGACCTGCACTGGGCTGCGAAGTCGACGTTGTTGCTGCTTCGGCATCTTCTGCGGTTCGGCGACCAGGCCCGCGTGCAGATCGTCGGCACCTATCGGAGCACCGATCTCGACCGGTCCCATCCCCTGGCGGCGATGCTGGCCGACCTTCACCGCGACGGCAGCGCGGAGCGTCTGCAACTCGGCGGACTGGATGCGGACGACGTCACGACGTACGTGGCCGAGGCGGGCTACGACGACGAAGATCTGGGGCGGGCCCTCGCCTCGGTCACCGGTGGGAACCCGTTCTTCCTCATCGAGGCGTTGCGCCACGTCGACGAGAGCGGCGGCGTCTGGGATCAGAGCACGTTGCCGCAGGGTGTGCGAGAAGCCGTCAGCCGACGCCTTTCTCGGCTGCCCGTCGAGACGAACAAGGCGCTGGCCGCCGCCGCGGTAGTCGGTAGCCGTTTCGCGGTCGATCTGGTCGAGCGCGTGGTCGAGCAGGATCTCGTCGACGCGTTCGACCAAGCGTGCAAGGCCGGGATCGTCATCGAGGAACCGGGAGGTCGTTATCGGTTCAACCACGCGCTCATCCGGCAGTCGCTATTGGCCGAACTGCCCTCGGTGCGGCGCATGCGGCTCCACCAACGGATCGCCACGACCCTCGAAAAAGAGCCCGGCGCAGAGGATGAACTGGTCGCCGAATTGGCTCACCACTACTTCGAGTGTGCGTGGGCCGGTAACGCAGGCAAGGCCGTCGAATACTGTCGGCGGGCCGCAGACCAGGCCATGGCGCGTCTGGCGTACGAGGGTGCCGCCGATCTGTATGACCATGCGTTGCACGCGCTCGAAGAGATCGACGAGGAGCTACCCGATCGCGAGGATCAGACCACTGACTTGTTGGTGGCCCGGTGCGAGGCACTGCTCGCAGCGGGCGACGCGGTGTCGGCGGCGAGTGCGGTCAGTCAGCTGCAACAGGCGACGCGGGATTCGGCACGCATCGCGGCGTGGGCGGCGTGCTACGACGGCCAGCTGTCGATGCTCGTGCATCCGGAGAGGCTGGACGCGGTCGAGTCGTCGGTCCGCGCGGCAGCCGACACGCTGGCCGAAATGGGCGATGCCGCAGGCGAAGCCAAGGCGCACACCGTCCGGGCGCTGTGCCTGGGGCGGCTCGGGAGGATCGGCGACTCGGAGATCGCGCTTGACCACGCGCTGACGGCGGCGCGACGCGCGCGTGAGCACCGCCGGGTGAACGCGGTCCTCGCCGTTGCGCCGCTTGCGGCCCTGTGGGGTCCGAACCCTGTCCCCCGCGCCGGTGGACGGTGTCTCGACGTGGTGCGGCTGCTGCGTATCACAACGGACTCGCCTGCTGTCGAGGCGACGTCGACGCGGTGTCAGGCGGTTCTGGAGGCCTTCCGCGGGCGCGCGGCCGCTGCCCGACGCATGATCGAGTCTGCGCGCCGCACCGTGGGTGAACTCGGGTTGCGCCACGCGCTGCTCGAGGTCGAGCAGTTCGCGGGCATCGTCGAGCTGGTCGTCGACGATCCCGGCGCGGCTGAACCGCACCTTCGCAAGGCTTACAACGGTTTCCGCCGGCTCGGTCTCGACGCGGACACCGCCGAGACCGCGGCGCTGCTGGGCCGCGCGTGCCTGGCGCTTAACCGCGAGGAAGAAGCAGAGGAACTGTGCGTGGAGAGCGAGGGACGTGCTGGTCACGCGCTCAAGGCGTCGATCGCCTGGCGGACGCTTAGGGCGCACCTGGCATCGCGTCGGGGCGACCACGACGAAGCTCGGCGGGCCGCCGAGGCGGCGGTCGCCCTCGCGGAACGCACCGATCTGCTGGTCGATCACGGAGACGCCTGTCTGACCCTGGCGACGGTGCTGGGTGCCGCAGGCGATGAGGTGGGAATGCGTGCTGCCGCCCAACACGCGATCGACCTGTATGAGCGCAAAGGCGCTGCGGCCCTTGTGGAGTGGGGACGCGTGCTTGTCGGACGGTCGAGTCATCCGACGCCGTCATCCCGGACAGACGCGCCCATAAGCGAACAGTCCAACACCTGCATGCAGGTGGGGCAACGTCTGGTGGAGGCTGTCAACCAGGAGGCTTGGGCCGAAGTGGAGCAGCTGTTGGCACCGACTGTCCGCATCGAGAATCGCCGGAAGATCGTCGGCTTCAAGGAACGAAAGGTCTCGGCCAGCAAATGGTGTCGCGACATGGCCCGCTACGTCGACGCCGGTCTGGTCAAGTACCGGCACACCACCATCGCTCTACGCGGTGATCGCCTAGCGCTGGTGCGTCTCGAGGCCATGAGCGCCGATCCGAGTCCGGGTGCGCCCAACGACGACTTCCTTCAGATGTTCGCCCTGGACGACCTGGGTCGCGTCGAGCGGCAGGTGTCGTTTGATCTGGCTGACATCGGCGCCGCAGAAGC
>DATEIG010000605.1:0-14632 GCA_035279185.1 Mycobacterium sp. | reverse complement strand
GTTTGCGGCCACGATGGCGTCTTTGAAGTTCGCGTGGACCAGCGACTCCTCGCTCGCGAGCATCCGTGTGCCCATTTGGACGCCCTCGGCGCCCAGCACGACCGCTGCCGCCGCCGACCGGGCGTCGCACATGCCGCCCGCCGCGATGATCGGCAGACCGATGCGTTCTGCGATGAGCGGAAGCAGGACCATCGTCGACGCGCCGAGAGCGGATTTGAAGCCGCCCCCCTCGACGCCTTCGACGACCAGCGCGTCGACTCCGGCGTCGGCGGCCTTCATCGCCGCGCGCAGCGACCCCACGACGTGCGCGACGATCATCCCGGCGTCGTGAAGCCGCCCGGTGAACAATGCCGGGTCACCGGCGGAACTGAAGACGTGACGCACGCCGGCCTCCGCGAGGATGTCGACGATCGACCTTCTTCCACCCCTGGATCATCAGGTTTCCCGCGACCGGTTTGTCGGTGAGCGAGCGGACGCGGATCAGATCCGCACGGCCCTCGGCGGTCAGGGTTTCGATCATCCCGAGACCGCCGGCCTCCGAGACCGCCGCAGCCAGTTCGGCGCGCGCGATGTACGTCATCGGCGCCTGAACAACGGGGTATCGAACGCCGAGCAGGGATTGAATGCGGTTGGGCACGCTTCATTTTGCGCTATGCGCACCCGTGGGCGGTGACGAGCGTGCGCATAGAGCTGGAAATGCTGCGGCGTGTCGCCGACAGACACGCACGCTCGCGGGAGAGGCGCTAGGCGACGCCGAGATAGGCCGCGCGAATGCTGTCGTCCTCCAACAGCGCCCTCGCGTCGCCTTCGCGGGTGATCTGGCCCGTCTCGAGGATGTAGGCGCGGTCGGACCGCGTGAGTGCCTGCTGTGCGTTCTGCTCGACCAGCAGCACCGTGGTGCCCTGGGCGTTGATGTCGGCGATGATCTTGAAGATCTGAGAGATCACCATGGGCGCCAACCCCATTGACGGTTCGTCGAGCAGCAGCACCCGTGGACGGGCCATCAGCGCGCGGCCGATCGCGAGCATCTGCTGCTCGCCGCCCGACAGCGTCCCGCCCACCTGGCTCTTCCGCTCGGCGAGCCTCGGGAACGTCTCGAGCACCCACTCCAGCCGTTCCTTGTGCTCGGCCTTCGATGCGAACTTCCGCCCGTAGCAACCCATCTCGAGGTTCTCGGTGACGGTCATGCCCGGAAAGACGCCGCGCCCCTCCGGCGCCTGGATCAACCCTTCGGTCACCCGTCGGTGCGCCTTGACCCGCGAGATGTCGTTGCCCTCGAACCACACCGAGCCCGACGTGAGCGGTCGCAGCCCGGAGATGGCCCGCATGATGGTCGTCTTACCGGCGCCGTTGGAGCCGAGGAGCGTCACCAGCTCACCTTGGCGCACGATCAGCGAAACACCGTGCAGCGCTTGGATGCGCCCATAGTGCACGACGATGTCGCGGGCCTCGAGAAGGATCGGCCGGTCGTCGGTATCAGGAGAGTTCGTCATCAGGCACCCCCAGGTATGCGGCGATGACCTTCGGGTCTTCGCGAATCTCGGCCGGCAGCCCGTCGGCGATCTTGCGGCCGAACTCCAGCACCACGATCCGGTCGGTGACACCCATGACCAGTCGCATGTCGTGCTCGATCAGCAGCACGGTGTAGCCGTCGTCGCGGATCTTCTGGATCAACTCGATCAACGCCGACTTCTCGCTCGGGTTGAAGCCCGCGGCCGGTTCGTCGAGGCACAGTAGCTTGGGCTCCGTGGCCAGCGCTCGCGCGATCTCCAGCCGCCGCTGGTCACCGTAGGGCAGGTTTCTGGCCTTTTCCTCGCCGCGATGCGCGATGCCGACGAAATGCAGCAGCGCCGCTGACCGTTCGATCGCCGACCGCTCTTCGCGGCCATGCCGCGGCGTGCGCACGAGTGCGCCGGGCACCGAGGTGTGGTGCCGGGCGTCGGTGCCCACCATGACGTTCTCCAGCGCGGTCATGTCACCGAACAGCCGGATGTTCTGGAACGTGCGGGCGATGCCCTTGCGCGTGATCTCGTGGCGCTTGATCCGCCCGAGCGGAGCACCGTCGAAGATCACCTGGCCCGACGTGGGTCGGTACACGCCGGTGATCGCGTTGAAGCAGGTGGTCTTGCCCGCGCCATTGGGCCCGATCATGCCCAGGATCTCGCCGCGCCGGATGTCGAACGTGACGGAGTCCAGGGCCGTCAGACCGCCGAACTTGACGGTGAGATCCTGTGTCTGCAGCAGTACTTCGCCCTCGGCGGCCTGGATCTCGCGGTGGACGCCTGCGAGCTCCTCGACCGATTCCTCGGTACCCGGCAATGGTGTGCTCATGCGGCCGGCTCCTTGTCGGCGGGCCGCGTTCGCAACAGGTCGCGCGCGGCCTTGCCGTAGGCCAACAGCTGCTGGCGGGCTGGGAACAGGCCCTCCGGGCGGAAGATCATCAGCACCACCAGTGCAAGGCCGAAGAACAGATACTTCAGGTCGCCGAGGTTGATGCCGAGGAACTCGACGCCGAGCAGCCGGTTGGGGAGGTACACGATGATGAACGCGCCGAAGATCACGCCCAGCTTGTTGCCCTGCCCGCCGAGGACGACGGCGCACAGGAACAGCATCGAGTTGATGATGTTGAACGTCGGCGGCGCGACGTACTGCACCTGGCCCGCATACAGGGCCCCTGACAATCCGCCGATGGCGGCGCCGATGACGAACGCCCACAGCTTGAAGCGGAAGGTGTTGACGCCCATCACTTCTGCGGCGTCCTCGTCTTCGCGGATGGCGATCCAGGCGCGTCCCACCCGGCTGCGCTCGAGGTTGCCCACGAGCATCAGGATGACGACGATGAGAATCAGACCCAGCCAGAACCACCAGGTGCCGTAGTTGGCATCGCCCGTCGAGTTCGCGCTCGAGAACACGCCCTCGGGAAGTTTCTCGCTCTCCCCCACCCGCGGGAACGCCACCTCGTTGAGCCCTCGGGGCCCGTTGGTGATGTCGGCGAGGTTGTCGGCCATCAGCCGGATGATCTCGCCGAATCCCAGCGTGACGATCGCCAGGTAGTCGCCGCGCAGGCGCAGCGTCGGGATGCCGAGGATGAGACCGGCCAGCGCGGTGATCGCCATCGCGAGCGGCACACACGACAGCCAGGCCCACGGCGTGCTGAGGAACCCGTTGGGCTCCACCTGGTTCCAAGGGCTGTCGGGGCTGGTGAGGAGTGCGACGGTGTAGGCGCCGACGGCGTAGAAGCCGACGTAGCCGAGATCGAGCAGGCCGGCCTGGCCGACCACGACGTTGAGGCCGATCGCGATGATGGCGACCATCGCGAACTGCGCCATGGTCCCGCCGAAGCTGATGCCCGGTGTGTCGAGGAACGGCGGTGTGTAGAGCGGAAGCAGTGCCACGGCGCCGAAGAGCAGCACGCCGAACGCCCACTTCTGAATTCGTGACAGCCCGTCCCACCAGGTGCGCAGGCCGTCGCCCGGCGCGAGCAGACGCTTCGCGCGCGCCTCAGACTTTTCGCTCATGCGGTCACCTCGCAGGCTCGGTCCCCGCATGCTGGCCTGTCGATTCGCTCGCAAGCTTCGCTCATGCGCGTGCCTTCCCGAGGCTTTCACCGAGTATCCCGGTCGGCCGGAACAACAGCACCAGAACGAGCAGCGCGAACGCGATCACGTCGCGCCACTGCGTGCCGAAGACGGCCTGTCCGTAGTTCTCCATGATGCCGAGGATCAGGCCACCGAGTAGAGCACCGCGCAGGTTGCCGATACCGCCGAGCACCGCTGCGGAGAACGCCTTGATTCCCAACAGGAATCCGCCGGAGTAGATGATGCCCTGCGGAACCTTCAAGGTGTACAGCAGCGCCGCCGCGCCTGCGAGCAGACCGCCGATCAGGAACGTGGTCATGATGATGCGCTCGCGCGAGACACCCATCAGCGTCGCGGTGGTCGGGTCCTGGGCGACCGCGCGGATGCCGCGACCGAACTTGGTCCGATTGATGGCGATGTCGGTCAACAGCGCCAGCACGAGTGCGGCGACGACGATGACGACGGTGACGTTGGACACCGAGGCGCCGAAGATCTCGAATTGCGTCTTCGGCTGAACCAGGATGATCGGCTGCTGGGCGTTGCTGCCGCCATATCCCTTGAGCAGCTTGGGCAGAACGAAGTGCACGAATTCCTGCAGCACGAAGGACATGCCGATCGCGGTGATCAGGAATGTCAGCGAGCGCGCGTTGCGTCTTCGCAGCGGCCGGTAGGCGATGAACTCCAACCCCACCGCGGCCGAACCCGAGACGAGCATCGCGAACAGCATCGCTATCGCGAGGTACACGATCGTCAGCGCGATGCCCTTGTTGTACGCGTTCCCGCTCGGGGTGAAGCCCATGATCACGTCGAGCGCGAAGTAGGCACCGAACATGCCGAGCATGAAGATCTCGGAATGTGCGAAGTTGATCAGGCGCAGCACACCGAAGACCAGGGTGTAGCCCACGGCGACCAGTGCGTAGATCGCCCCCCACGACAGGCCGTCAATTGTCAACTGCCAGAAGCCGCTTCGCAGATTCTCCAAGTTGAAGTTGATGTTGGCGGCCAGGCAGGCGTACTGGTCGATACAGTCAGGGGGGATCAAGGTCATCCGGCGGCGGGCTCCTCGCGGGGTTGACTGAAGCGAAAGCGCGTCCGAGCTCGAAAGTCTCGGACGCGCTTCGCCGCAGGATTACTGGACCTTGAAGATCCAGATCAAATTGGTGGTGAGCTCACCGGTGGGCGTCCACTGGTACTTACGTGCCACGCCCTGGCCGTTGTAGTTCTTGACGAAGTCGAGCAGCGCAGGCCGCGTGATCGCGCCCGAGTCGATGCCCTTCACCAGGATGGTGCCCAGGTCGTAGCCCTCGGCACTGTAGGTGCCCGCATCGGCGTTGAACTTCGCCTTGTACTCGTCGGCGAATGCCCCGGTCGCCGGACCGCACGGGCAGGAGAGGATCGCGTCCTTGGCCGCTTCACCTGCCTGGCTGACGAATTGCGGATCCTTGGTTCCGTCGGCGCTGACGAAGGTGCCCTCGAAGCCACCGTCCTTGAGCTGCTGGACCAGCGGTGCCGCCTCCGAGTAGTAGCCGCCGTAGAAGACAGCCTTCGGGTTGACGCCCTTGACCTGGGTCACCGCGGCGGAGAAGTCCTTGTCGCCCTTCTTGACCGAGATGTTGCAGCCCGAATCGGCCGCCGGGCCGAGGGTGTCGCGGACGGCGGTCGCCAGCCCGAGGCCGTAGTCGGTGCTGTCGTCGATGACGCAGACCTTGTCGTACTTCAGCCCGTTCTTCAGGTAGTTGGCGACCGACGGGCCCTGGACCGCGTCGTTGGCCAGACCGCGGAAGAACGTCCGCCACCCGTTCTCGCTGAGCGTCGGGTTGGTCGCCGACGCGGTCACCGCGACGAGGCCCGCCTGATTGAAGACGCCACCCGTCGCCTTCGTCTCACCCGAGAATGCCGGGCCGACAAGGCCGATCGTGTACTGGTCGTCGACGATCTGCGGGGCGATCGCGGTCGCCTTCTGCGGATCACCTTCGGTGTCGAACGGCTTCAGCTGGATCTGGCAGCCCTTGTTGGCCGCATTGTGCTTGTCGATCGCCAGCTGCACACCGTTTTTGATGTTGATGCCCAGCGCCGCGTCGGGGCCGTTGAGCGCACCCGCCATCGCGATCGACACCGGCGGGCAGTTCGCCTTGCCGTCGCCTGCCGGATCGGCGGGCGCAGCGCCCTCCGCCGCCTTGACCTCGGCACCCTGATCATCGATCTGCACCTGCTCGACGATCTTCAGGTCCGTCTGCGATGCCTCCTCTTCCGGCTTGGACTGCTGACATGCAGCCAAGCTGAGCACCACAAGTCCTGCGCTACCGAGCGCCACTGCGCTCCGTGCCACGCGACCGCGCACGTTTCCACCTCCGACTCAATGTTTTATCGGCATCGACGATCCGGCTTTCACCAGCCAGTGCGCTGACGCTTCGGGGTAGAACATAGCCAACACATGGCCGTGGTGCGCGTTTTCCGCCTATTGCTCGCTCGACGGCGCGGCGTCCCCGGGCGCATCGAGGGTCTCGAGCACGACCTCGGCAACGCGCCTCATCGTCGTCCGGCGATCCATCGCGGCCCGCTGAATCCACTTGAACGCCTCGGGTTCAGACATCTGATGTTTGGTTTGGAGCAAACCTTTCGCACGTTCGACGAGCTTGCGCGTCTCCAGCCGGTCGGACAGCGTCGCGACTTCCTGCTCGAGAGCGCTGATCTCGCTGAACCGGCTCACGGCGAGCTCGATTGCGGGGATCAGGTCGCTGATCGAGAACGGCTTGACGAGGTAGGCCATCGCGCCAGCGTCGCGGGCGCGCTCGACAAGTTCCCGTTGGCTGAACGCCGTCAGCACAACGATCGGCGCGATCCGCTTGTCCGCGATCTCAGACGCCGCGTCGATGCCGTCGCGACGGGGCATCTTGACGTCCATGATCACCAGGTCGGGCCGCAGACTTTCGGCCAATTCCACGGCTTCCTGCCCGTCGCCGGCCTCGCCGACGACCTCATAGCCCTCCTCGCGCAGCATCTCGGCGAGGTCGAGCCGGATGAGGGCTTCGTCCTCCGCGATGAGTACGCGGTGCGGCTTGGCATCCGAAGGGGCGTCGTCAGTCGTTGCACCGGTCATGGCTGCCATTGTGGCGGTCGTGGGCCGAGTCAGCGACCTCGGGGGATCCTCTATGGTGGAAGGCCGACTGGCCCTCGTATCCCAATTGGCAGAGGAACTGGATTCAAAACCCAGACAGTGTGAGTTCGAGTCTCACCGAGGGCACCGATACGCGCGGCGTCAGAGAAGGACGCTTGTCGGCACCGGTGCCAGCAACGCCTCCTGCACCGCCTTCGCCTGGCGGTACCCGGCATAGGCACCGACGATGGTGAACCCGGCGATACCAGCCACGCCCGGGAGCGCCGCCGCGAGAATGTCGCTGGTCGTCGCCTTGCGCAGGTACTCCGGATAACCGATCCGGAACGTGTTCGGCACCTTCGCTTTCGGCGCCAGGCCCTCAGCGCGACCGGGGCTCGCACTCGGACGCGGCGGCGTCGTGGGGGCGATCGGCGCGGCCTGTGGGGCTGGCACGGATACGGCGGGAGCTTGCGGTGGTGTCACGGTGCCGGGCAGCGTCGCGGGCATTGGGGCGGTTGCCGCGGGCGAAGCGCTCTCGGGCAGCGGGGTACCCAACGCCTCGGCGGGTACCGTGCGCACGGGCGCCAGCGAGACGGCGGGTTCGACGCTCGGTTTGAGTTGCTTCGCAACGGGTTTCGAGCGGATGACGACGCTACGTGCGCTCGGCGCCGTCGATACGGTGTTGGCGCGGGCCAACGTCGAGGATCCGCCGGAACTCTTGCCCCCCAGCACATCGACCCCGAGGACGTCGACGTCGCCGCCGAGGCCGCCGACACCCCCGACCAGATCCGCGTTCGAGACCCCGACGCCGACACACATCGGCCCGGTGATGAAAGCACCGCACGCGATCGCCGTTCCGACCACACTTCGCACCAACGAACAGTTCATGCTTCGTCGTCCTCGCTCGAGCGCCACCCGCCATTAGCCACTACGGAATACCCACTGCTCCGCGCGTTCACACTATTTGCTTAGAGAAGGATACTCGTCGGCGCAGGAGCGACCAGCGCCTTCTGCACAGCTCTCGCCTGACGATAGCCCGCATAGGCGCCGACAAGGGTGAATCCGGCAATTCCCGCCGCCCCGGGCAGTGCCGCGACGATCAGGTCGCTGGTGTCGGCCGTGCGGAGATACTCCGCGTATCCGACCCGGTAGGTGTCGGGGAGGCGCCCGTCGCCGGGGCCGGACGCCAGCGGCTCTTTCGCGCGCGGAGCGGTCGGCACAGGCGGAGGCGGAGGCGGGCCCGCGGGTGCGGGCCTGCTGTCCGGCTGTTCCACTTCGGGTGCCGGTGCTGCCAACGCCACGGCGGGTGACTGTGACAGCACGGGCGCGGAGCCGGTCGCCGCAGGCGCGACGGGAAGCCTGCGGATGACGACGCTGCGCGTCGCAGGAGCCGTGGACACCCGCGGCAGGTTCGGGGCACGGCCCGGGACGGTCGCTCGCGGCAGGCCGCCACCGCCGCCGGGGGCCGCAACGGCTTCGGCAACCCCGGCCGACATCCGCGACGCCGTCGCTTCCGACACAGCCGCGCTCTCGGGTGCGCTGCCGATCTTGGCCGTTGGAGCTTCCGCGGCCGCTATCCCGGGGGCGGCACGGGCCGATTGCGCGGCGACCTCAGACCCGGGCCGCGGGTGATGCATCTCGGATTTGTCGTCGTGTCCGAAGAAGTCGATCCCGAACAGGTCGGCGTGGGCCAGCGCGATCCCGACAAAGCCCGGCCCGGCCACGAGCGCGCACGATGCCACCGCGCAGCTCATTGCCGCGCTCCGAAACCACAGCCCGTTCAAGCCTCGTCCCCCACGGTCAGCCGACGGCAGTGGGATGACTTTACATTGGAAACCTAAATTGTCGCATCCGTCACAGGAGACGGTACGGGTGCCTCGCCCCGGCTTCTGCGGTCCCATTCCGCCATCACCTCGTTCGCCGTCGGCTTGCTCAGCAAACTCCCGAGCACGAAGACGACCAACCCGGATGCCAGCCCGAAGTAAATCGGCTCGTTGGCGAAGATGTCACCGACGACGATCATCGTGGCCAGCGTCACCACGGTGCCGACCGCCATTGCCGCCACCGCACCGACGTTGGTTCCGCGCCGCCACAGCAGGCCGCCCAGGATCGGCACGAGCAGACCGCCGACGAGAATGTCGTAGGCGACGGTCAACGCCGCGACGACGTCCTGCAGGAGGCAGGCGATGACGATCATCAGAATTCCGAAGCCTGCCACATAGATTCGGTTGCTGCGCAGGTGATCGTCCTCGCTGCCGGCCTCGATGTCGCGTCTGCGCAACCGGGCGACGATGTCCTGGCTGAACACGGTGGCGGTGGCGATCAGCGCGCCGCTGGAGGTGGACATGACGGCGGCCAACGCGGCGGCCAGCACCAGGCCGGCGAGAATCGGCGGCAACTGCATCTCGACGAACTCGGCGAACGCATCGTCTCGCGCCTCCAGCACGGGAAGCAGTACCTTGGCCGCCATCCCGATCACGGCGCCTGCGACCGCGTAGAGCAGGCAGTACACGCCCGCCGCGGTGCCTGCCCAGCGGGCCACCCCCGGACTGCGCGCCGTGAAGACCCGCTGCCAGATGTCCTGGCCGATCAGCAGGCCGAAGGTGTAGATGACGAAGTAGGTCAAGATGGTGTCGCCGCCGATCGCGGTGAAGGACGTCGCGTCGGCGGGAAGTTTGTCGGCCAGTCCGCTGACGCCGCCCGTCTTGTACAACGCGACGGGCAGCAGGATGAAGAAGATACCGATGGTCTTGATCAGGAACTGGACGAAGTCGGTCAGCGTGATCGACCACATACCGCCCAGCACGGAGTAGATGACCACGACACTGCCGCCCAGGATGATCGCGACGACCCGGCTGATGTCGAACAGCGCACCGAAGATCGTCGCGTAGGCGATCGTCGACGTCACCGACAGCATCAATGTGTAACCGAACATCACGATGCCGGATAACACGGAAGAGCCAGGGCCATAACGCAACTCGAGCATCTGGCTGACGGTGTAGACGCCGAGCCGCTGAATGCGCCCCGCGAACAGCAGGCTCAGCAGGAGGATGCCGACACCGATGGCGAAGACCAGCCACATCCCCGAGATGCCGTACTGGTAGCCAAGGCCGACGCCACCGATGGTCGAGGCGCCGCCGAGGACGATGGCGGCCATGGTGCCGGAGTACAGCACCGGCCCGAGCCTGCGCCCGGCGACGAGGAAGTCGGACTGCGTGGTGGCCCGGCGTTTACCCCAGAACCCGAACGCGATCATGCCGATCAGATAGATGACGACGACTGCGATATCCATGACGAGAAGTCCTTTCAGCGGATGTCGAGGTGGATGAGGGTCGGCCCGTCAGCGGTCAGCGCGGCGCCGACGAGTTCTGTCAGATCGGCCGCCGACGTGGTGCGGACACCGTTGGCTCCCATCGCGACGGCAAGCGCTGCGAAATCAGGCGTACGCAGCTTGACGCCGATCGGCGGAATGCCGCGGGCCGCCTCCTGGTCCTGGATCTCCCGGTAACCGCCGCTGTCCACGACGATCACTGGAACCGAAAGTTGTTGTTCAACAAGCGTTGTCAGTTCCTGGACAGAGAACATGAATGCGCCGTCGCCCAGGAGGACCGCGACGGGTGCGCCGGGCCGCCCGATTGCGGCACCCAGTCCCGCAGGCAATCCGTAGCCCAGCGTCGCGAAGCCGGGCGAATAGCAGAACCGGCGCGGCGCGGGAACGTCGAAGTAGTGCACGGAGCCGAAATAGGTGACCTGTGAACTGTCCCCGGCCAACGCCGCCTCTGCGGGCAGCGCGGCTCGAACAGCCGCGTTGATCTCCGCATAGACGCCCGCGTCGGCAGCAGCCTCGTCACGACATGCCGATCTCAACTCGGCCGCCCGCTGTTCTCCCCCACCCGGTTTCGTGGGCAGGGCGTCGAAAAGCGCGGCCAACGTCGCGGCGGAATCGCCGAGCAGGGCGTGGTCGGAGGAACAGTTCTTGTCCAGCTGGGCCGGGTCGATATCGCAGCGGATGACCGTGCGGCCGCGGATCCGTCCCTCCCACAGGTCGGAGTCGCCGAGTTCGGTGCCGACGACCAGCAGCGCGTCGCTGTCCGAGGCGGCTTTCTGCAACGCGCGCAATCGAATCGATGCGCCCACGGACAACGGGTGGGACTCGTCGACCGTCCCCTTGCCGTTGACCGTCGTGGCCACCGGGGCGCCCAGGGCCTCCGCGATGGCGGTCACCTCGGTCTGCGCATCGACGGCGCCGCCGCCGGCGATGACCAGCGGCCGTTCGGCGGCTGACAGGACTTCGGCGACACGGCGCACGGCGTCGCGATCGGCAGCAGGCGGCGTGGTGGCGGCCGCGATCCGTGGCTCGCCGGTCCACGCCTGCTCCAGCACGTCGACCGGAACCTCGATGTGCACGGGTCGCGGGCGCCGCCCGGTGAATCCGCTGAACGCCTCGGTCACCGCTGCGGCGGCTTCGTCCGCGCTGCCCACTCGTCGGCTCCATGCGATGAGCTGATCCATTGCGCCGGTGACGTTTTTGGCCTCGTGCAGCTGTCCCAGGTCGCGCCCCTCGGCGCCGGTCGGCATGCCCGATGACACCAGGAGGACCGGCTGGGATTCGGCGTATGCGGTGGCGGCCGCGGTCATCGCGTTGGTGAGGCCGGGCCCGCTCGTGGTGACCACGACCCCCGGTCGTCCGCTGACCCTGGCGTACGCCTCGGCGGCGTAGCCCGCCCCCTGCTCGTGGCGGGGCGTGACCGCGCGCACGCCGTTGGCGCCGAAGTGCCGGTACAACTCGAGATTGTGGGTCCCGGGTATGCCGAAGATGGTGTCGACACCATGTGCGGCAAGCGTTTCCACCACCGCGGCGCCGCCATTGCGGTGATCCGTCATGCGCTCGCCGCCAACACCGAGATCAGTTCGTAGGCGACGTGGGCGGCGGCGATACCCGTGATCTCGGCGTGGTCGTAGGCCGGCGCGACCTCGACGATGTCCGCGCCGACGACGTTGACGCCGACCAGGTTCCGCAGACAGTGCAGCAGTTCGCGGCTGGTCATGCCGCCCGCTTCCGGTGTTCCGGTGCCGGGCGCGTGCGCCGGATCGAGCACGTCGATGTCGATCGACACGTAGACGGGCGCGTCACCAAGCCGGCTGCGCATGCGTTCGATGACGGTGGCGAGCCCGTCGATCTGAAAGTCGTCCGAGCCGATCACCTGGAAACCGAGTACCCGGTCGTCGGCGAGGTCGCTCGGCGCGTACAGCGGACCGCGGATACCGACATGCAGGCAGTGCTCGGGGTCGAGCAGACCCTCTTCACTGGCCCTCCTGAACGGAGTGCCGTGGGTGAACGGCGCGCCGAAGTAGGTATCCCACGTATCGAGGTGAGCATCGAAGTGCAGCACCGAGATCGGGCCGTGGTCGCGGTGCAGGGACCGAAGCAGCGGCAGCGCGATGGTGTGGTCGCCTCCGAGCGTGACCAGCTTCGTGCCGCCCTCGCGCAGTTCGTCGGATGCCCGCTCGATGGTGGTGATGGCTTCGGCGATGTCGAAGGGGTTCACCGCGATATCGCCTGCGTCGGCGACCTGCTGCGCGGCGAACGGCTCGACGTCCAAGCGCGGGTGGTATGTGCGCAGCAGCTTGGAGGCGGCGCGGATGTGCCCGGGACCGAAGCGGGCGCCGGGACGGTAGGACACCCCGGAGTCGAACGGGATGCCGACGACGGCGACGTCGGTCCGGGTGACCTGGTCGGTTCGGGGTAGGCGGGCGAAGGTCGGCGGCCCGGCATAGCGCGGGACCTTGGTGGCATCGACCGGACCGATCGGCTGGTGTGACGACGTCATGATCACCAGGCTTCCTGAGATGCCTGTCACATCGATATCGACAAAAAGTAGAAATTGGTGCCGGACAGTTCGACGATATGTCCATGCTCACCGTCGCCGAACTCGTCAGCGATCCCGCCCTCGGCCTTGCCCTGGTGGCCGGCGCGGAAGCGTCCGACCGGGAGATCGAAGCCGCCGCGGTGTCCGAGCTGTCCGATCCCGGCCCGTGGCTGCAGGGCGGTGAACTGCTGCTGACCATCGGGCTGCTGATGCCCGAAAGCACCGAGGGCTGTGTGGCTTACATGGCCGAACTCGACAAGGCGGGCGTCAGAGCCGTCGGTCTCGGACTCGGCGCCGACCTCCCGCATCAGGGCGCACCGGATCGGCTCGTCTCGGCGGCCGACACCCTCGGCATGCCGTTGCTGACCGTCCCCGACGGGGTGCCCTTCATCGCCGTCACCAAGGCGGTGTTCGCGTATCGGGCACGCGCCGAGCGGCGGATGCTCGAGCGCACCTTGCAGACTCAGCGGGCACTCACCGCAGCAGCTGTCGCCCCGGGTGGGTTGATGGGCATCCTCACGGCGCACCGCGAGGCGACGGGCCGTGCAGGCGTCATCGTCGACCAGCTCGGGCGGGTGCTGGCGCAGACCGACCCTGACGGCGGCAGGCTGCTCGAGCGGATGGCGGGTGCCCTGGCATCGGTGCGCGACCACGGTCTTGCCGCCGCCGCGGTCGACATCGGTGAGGGCCGTCGTCGTGAGGTTCACGCGCTGGGCGCGCAGCGCCTGCGGGCCTGGTTGTTGATCGACGGACCCGCGGAAGTCCCTGCCGCCGAACAGATCACAGGTGACCTCGTCTCGTTGCTGTCGCTGGAACTCGAGCGACGACACGGCCTCAACAGCGCTCAGCGGCGGGAGCGGGCACAGGTGCTCGACCGGCTCGCGCGGGGCACCGTCGACGACGCCGTCGCGGCGCGCTGGCTGGCATCCCTCGGCCTGAAAGACGCCGAGCAGCGCGCCGCCGCGATCTCGGCGGGCGACGATGCCGAGGACCTCGCCGCCGACTTGCTGACCACGCTGCGCGACGCGCTGGTCCGGGTGGTCGGCACCGTCGTGGAGGTGGCCGTCCCGCTGGCCACCGATCTGCCCGACGCGCTGGCGACGCTGGCGCCCGACAGACCCGCGGGCATCGGCATCGGGGTACGCCCCGGTGCCGTCGCCGTGTCGTTACGGCAAGCGCGCTCCGCGTTGCCCGCGAGCCGTATCCGGGGCCGCCATCTCCGCGCAGAAGAGATCGCGAGCAGCCGGATGTTGCTCAACGCCGTCGGCCCCGACGCGCTTCACGCGTACACCGACGCGGTGCTCGGCCCTCTCGACGCCACCGACAGGGCGGCCGATCTGCTGCGGGCGCTCACATCCTTCCTCGAGCACAACGGTCATTGGGCTGCCGCGGCAGCAGCGCTGCGGTTGCACAGGCACACGATGCGGAACCGTATCGAGACGGTCGAGCGGCTCACCGGACGGCGGATGGAGTCCGCACAGGACCGCCATGAACTGTGGCTGGCGCTGCGAGCCCGAGACATCACGGGCCTGTCGACGGACCTGGCGAAGTAGGCTTCTGCCATGGCGCGCGGGGCGCGGTCGGTGTGTATGCCCGAGCTGGCACGCAACAGTGTGGTGCCCGCCCGGACGCAGCACTATGCCGAGAGCGTCTCCAGTCGGTTCCGGGTCCTCAAGATCGCGGCATGGATCGCCGCGGCGATCAGTGCGATATTCGGCGTCTTCCAGCTGATCGTCGGCGGCCCCGTCTGGTGGGTCGGCCTGCTCAACCTGTTCTTCGCGGGCCTGTTCGTGGCGGTCCCCCTGCTGTACCGGTTCGGCGAGCTGATCGCGCCTCTGACGTTTTTCTTCTCGGCCTACGTGTCGGTCGGTTTCATCTGCTACACGATGGGCACCGGATCGGGTCTGCAGTTCTACTTCCTGGTCTCGGCGACGCTCGTCGTGCTCGTGTTCGGGATCGAGCGGATCCTGTTGGCGTCGACGATCGTCGCGTTCGGCGTCGCAGGAACGATCGCCCTCGAGTTGTTCGTCCCGCGGGACCGGGGTCTCGGGCCACCGTGGACGCTGACCGTCGGCTTCGTCAGCTCC
>DATEIG010000604.1:0-7081 GCA_035279185.1 Mycobacterium sp. | reverse complement strand
GCTGAGTCAACGGCGCCGGCTTCCACCAGCCCTGCGACGGTGCCACCGGAGTCTTGTCCACGGCAGGCGGCGTCGCGGCCGGTGCCGTGCTGGGCAGCGGCGACCGCACGGGCGCCTGCGGGGCCGCGGCGGGCTGGGGTGCGGCCGGCAGCGCCGGACCCTGCTTCGGGGCCGCGATCGCCTGGGTGTCCGGGACCGCGGTCGCCGGCTTCGGTGCGGCCGCCACTGGATTGCCGTTGGTGTCGAACGAGCCCGCGTTGACCGGCGGGCCGCCCACCCCGTAGGGGCTGCGCTGGTCGATCGGCGCCGTGCCGAACGGACGGATGTTGGCGGCCTCTTGAGCGCCGTCGTCGATGCCGGTCGGGATCGCGACGATGAAGTTCGTGCCGGTCTTCACCGGGTTGGGGAAGTACAGGATGCTGGCCTGTGTCGGGGCCCCCGGGCTGAGCGTCCGGTCGTAACCGGCTTCCACCAGCACGCGCGTCGGCGCGTCGAGCATCGTCACCACGGGGCTGGGCACACCGGCTTCGGTGAGCGGCATCAGCAGCGGCAGGCGCTGGCTCGGGATCATGTAGTAGTCGGTGTCGCCGTAGGCGCCCTGGTAGAGCGCGTCCCCGAGCCCGACACTTTGATAATCGCCGTGCAGGTAATGGATGCCTGCGATCGCATTCGCCGTCGCGAACGGGTTCAGCGGGTTGTTCGGGAAGTCGGACCAGCCGTCGTATTGACGGGTGACGTCGACGGTCTGGAACGGGGTGTTGGTCGGCGTCGCACCGTCGAATGTGATGCCCGCGATGGGCACGCTCAGGCCTTCGAAGCGCTGCAGGATTCCGCCGTTGGGCCGGTTGGGGTTTCCGATCAACACGAACGACACCGGTAGCGTCGACCCGGCCGCGGCGAGGTTGCCCTTCTGGATCGACGCGATCCGCGCGCTTTGCGAGTAGCCGAACACCACCAGCGACTCGCCCGCGGGTGCGGCGTTCATCGCCTGGTCGAGGTTCACGACACCTTGGCCGACGGACTGGTCGAAAGGCATCACGCCCGAGACGGGCATGAATTGCTCGGGTGTGCTGACCGCGGTCGGTGTGCAGGCTGCTCCCTCACCGCAGAACCCCGTCAGCACGATGTAGTCGTTGTTGGCGTCGGTGGTGTAGCCGTTGATGAACTCCGGCGTGTCCTGCGGAGTGCTCAGCGGGTGGCCGGTGCCGCCCATGATCAGTGCCGTCGCGGTGAGCGCGACCAGCGCAGTCATCGTCTGCAGGCTCGCCAACACAATCGTTGACGCGAGCGCGAGTATGACGACACCGACGGAGTACGAGAGACGGCGCACAGCGAGCCCCCAGAGGCAGATGTTGCAGTTGGACGCCCCCGCGCGCCGGGCCACACAGCTGTGGCTCATGTGAATTCTGCGACTCGACGGGTTTGCCCGCAACACTTTGCCCAAATTGGCGGGGCCAGACATTGACCGGTAGCCGCTCCGGATGGCGTCCGGGTTCGCTAGTTTCGGCGTCGTGGCCGACCTGACGAACCGCCAGATCCTGCTTCGCCGCCGCCCCGTCGGGCTGGTCAAGCCCGACGACACCGAGATGGTCAGCGCACCCGCACCGGAGCCCGCCGACGGCGAGGCCCTGCTCCGCACCACCTACATCGGCATGGACGCGGCCGTTCGCACGTGGCTGGACGACCAGCCGGGTTATCTGCCGCCGGTCCAACTCGGCGAGGTGATCCGCGCGGCGGGTATCGGGGAGGTGGTGGCCTCGCGCTGCGATGCCTACGCCGTCGGCGACGTGGTCACCACGCTGACCGGATTCCAGGAGTACGCCATCATTCGCGACGACATCTTCGCCACCCCGGTCGAGGGCTACACCGATCAGCTCGCGGTCATGTCGGTCTACGGTCCAACCGGTGCCACGGCGTATTTCGGAATGACAGGTGTCGGTAAGCCGCAAAAGGGCGAGACGGTGGTGGTCTCTGCGGCGGCCGGTGCCACGGGTTCGGTCGCAGGCCAGATCGCTCGGATCGCGGGCGCGCGCGTCGTCGGTATCGCGGGCGGGCCGGAGAAGTGCCGCGCGGTGGTCGAAGACTTCGGATTCGACGCGTGCATCGACTACAAGAACGACGACCTTCGGGCCGCGCTCAAACAGCACTGCCCCAATGGCGTGAACGTGTATTTCGACAACGTGGGTGGCCCGATCCTCGACGCGGTGCTGGGCCGGCTCGCACCGAAGGCCCGGGTCGTGTTGTGCGGTGTCATCTCCAGCTACCTGACCGGCGAGCACCCGGGGCCCGCCAACTACGTCAACCTGCTGTCGAAGACCGCGACGATGCAGGGGTTCAACGCGCTCGACGAATGGGGCCGCTTCGGGGAGGCGTTCGCCGCGCTGAGCGGATGGGAGCAGCAGGGTCTGCTGGCGCACCGGCAGACCGTCTTCGACGGCCTCGAGTCCTGCGTCGACGCGCTCAACGGACTCTTCACCGGGGCTAACATCGGGAAGATGCTGGTAAAGGTCAGCGATCCGTCGTCGGGTTAGAGACGTCGTGAAACGGGCGTGCGTCGCGGCGATGGCCGTCGCGGCGGTGGTCGCCGGATGCGGCGGCGGGATCCGCGACACGCTGCACCGGCTGGCCCGGGAAACCACCACATCGGCGGCGCCCGCCGTGTCGTCGGGCGATGTGATCGCGACGGCGCGGCACAGCGTGGTGAAGGTGCATGGAGAGTCGGACAGCTGCTTCAAAATCACCGACGGAAGCGGCTTCGTGGTCGCACCGCACACAGTGATGACCAATGCCCATGTGGTCGCCGGCGCCGAGACGTTCACAGTCGATGCCGAGACGAAAACATTTGAGGCGCATGTCATTTCCTTTGATCCGCAGGCCGACATCGCGGTCCTCGACGTACCGGGACTTGGCGCACGACCACTGAAATTCGCCGAGTACACCGCGGGCACCGGAATCGGCGCGCTGGTGCTCGGTTATCCGGGTGCGGCATCGTTCAAGGCGTCGCCCGCCACCATCCGTGAGGTCACCGTGATCGAAGGACCCGACATCTACCACGCGACGACGGTCACGCGGCAGGTGTACGTCCTCATCGGGTCGTTCCCGGACGCGGGTGCGAGCGGTAGCGCCGTCGTCGACCTCAACGGGCAGGTTCTCGGTGTGTACTTCGGCGCACAGACCGCCGACACCACGACCGGCTTTGCGTTGACCGCCGCGCAGGTCGCACCTCAGATGGCGAAAGTCGGTTCGGCGGCGGAGGCGGACACGGGAGATTGTGTGTACTGACGTGCCGCTACGACGCCTCATCGGACGTCAGGTGTCACGCGCTTGCGGGTAGAACCTTCAGCCGCAACGCGGCCGCTGTTGCGGGCCCGACGATTCCGTCGACCTTCAATCCCGGTGTGCGGCGCTGGAAAGCCCTGACCGCCGCTTCGGTCTGCGGCCCGAAATCGCCGTCGGCGGTGATCCCCAACTGTCGTTGAAGTTGGGCGACCTGAGGTCCCTGCGATCCGCGGAACAGCAGGACGTCGGCATACTCGCCGACCGGAACGGGCGGCCGCGGCGTAGGCGCGTTGCCCGGGCCGGCCCCGATGCGGGCCTGGATGTCCGCGCGCAGGATGTCCATGTTGATGGCGCCGGGATCCCATTTGCCCTGTGCCCGACCAGCGTATTCCTTGTGCCCGATGGTCCGGCTCGACGGCTGCGACAGCCTGCGGTTGAGGGCGGCGCAGGTGTTCACCAGCGCGAAGTATTGTGCGTCAGGCCAATTCGTGCGGTGTGGTGCTGTAGGACTGGTGCCGCTGTTGGCGCATTCGATGCCGATCATGTGCCAGTTGCCCATGTTCGTGGGCAGCCACGGGTACATGCCGACGCCCGCATGCCATGCGACGCCCACCGCAACCACCGTCACCGTGCCGTCGCGCGCAATGTGCAGCTGCGACAGCGGACCCGCCAGGTCGGGCCTGCCGTTGGCGATGGACGCAGCGGTGGCGTTGTCGGATCCGGTGTGGTGCACCATCACGCCGCGGATGTCTTTGAAATCGCCGTGTCCGCGGTTTCGCCAGCCGGGATACTCGACGAGCTTGACCCCCTCGGCGCGCAGCACGTCGGCTATCCATACGGGGTCACCAGTCCAGATCTTCGCCTGCGCCATGAACGGGATGCTACGACGGCCCGCTGACAACTGCGCGCAACGGGCTGGTCGCGCGAAAACGACTGATGAACAACCAGTTTGCCCAACATTCTGCAGTTGGCTTTCGCCGCGCCGATGCGTCCTGGTGTTCAGCGATGGCCCGGTGGGACCACAGTGCGGGCAATTCTGCCCGCGTTAGCCGCCGACCTCAGGCCTGCTGTTGCACGCCGAGCACCCGCAGCAGGTCGGGTTTCATCTCCTGCAGCTGCGAACCCCAGTAACCCCAACTGTGCGTGCCGTTTTCGGGGAACTTGAAAATCGCGTTCCGACCCCCCGCCGCGACGTACTTCTGCTCGAACTGCTTGTTCGTCTGCAGCGTGATGTTCTCCAGGTACTGGGCGCTGAACTGCGTGCCGAAGTTCCCGTCGTTGGCGTCGAGGTCGGAGAGCCCGCCGTTACCGCAATAGACCCACACCGCTGTGCGGTTGGCCACCAGCGTGTTGACGTTCACCATCGGGTCATTGCGTCGCCACGCCGGATCGCTGGTTGGTCCCCACATGTTCTGCGCGTTGAAGCCGCCCGCATCCTTCATGGAGATCCCGATCAGCGTCGGCCACAGACCCGACGAGGGATTGAGATAGCCCGAGAGCGAACCCGCGAAGATGAACTGAGCCGGATGCCAGATCGCCAGGGAGAGCGCCGCGCTGCCCGACATCGACACGCCCACAACGGCATTGTTCAGGGGATCCTGGCCCTTGTTCGCGGCGAGCCACGTGGGCAGTTCCTGAGTAAGGAACGTCTCCCACTTGTAGGTCTGCGTGCCTGCGCTACCGACTGCAGGCTGATACCAGTCGGAGTAGAAGCTGGATTGGCCGCCGACCGGCATCACGACCGAGACGCCCGACTGGTAGAACCACTCGAACGCGCCGGTGTTGATGTCCCAGCCGCTGGCATCGTCCTGCGCACGCAGGCCGTCCAGCAGATAGACCGCGTGCGGGCCGCCGCCCTGGAACTGCACTTTGATGTCGCGCCCCATCGACGCCGAGGGCACCTGGAGATACTCGACCGGAAGTCCGTCGCGCGAGTACGCCGAAGCGGTCGGCGCAGGGATGAGGCCGGCCGTCGAGACCAGCAGCACCATCGACACCGCCGCCACCGCATACGACCATGCACGCAGGGACCTGCTGACCACGCGTTCCGCCACCAACACCGCCACACCTCATCCGTTTCGGGCTCTCCTTCGCGCAAAGTAGCAACGGCCTGCGACGGACTCTGCGGCGCAGCGCCGCGCGTGATCGGCTTGTGATCAACGTGTTTCGGGATCGTGAGGTGGGCTCAGCGTGAGCAGTCGAGTGACACGGTCACGGTCCGGTCGACGACGACAGGGATGAAGTCGCGATCGCCGCGACCGCCCACCCGGACCAGTTCGGTGCGCTCCCGCGGGTTGCGCACTCCGGTGACCTCGCACTGGTTCAGCGGTGCACTGCCGACACGGTCGATTTTGACGTCGAAGCCCTGCGCTTCGAGCTGGCCGATGGTGACGACGGCCGACTCGGCGGCGGCCGTGCCGGCCAGCGACAGAGCCGCGGCCGCGAGACCGGTGCCGATGATGACAGGGCCGAGGATCTTGTTCATGGGAAACCTTCGTTCGGGCGAGCCTGCGCTCGCTTCTGTATGACGACCTCATCGTGCGGCGAACAGGCATGTGACGGCTTGGAGGGCGGGTGGAGATTGGGTGGAGATTCCGGGTAGAACGACGCCGGGGCGACGATCCACCTGGCAGACTCCCGTTACCGACAAGCCGATCGTGGGGGCACCGCGCCTACGTCACCAGTGAGGGCGACGACCGCTTGTACGTCGTCGATGCCACGTCACGGGTACCGCGCGGATCCCCGTCGGACACGACGCGGAAGGCGCCGAGGTCGACCCTGCAGCACGCCGGCTCTTCATCTCGAATGCGGGTGACGACTCCGTCTCGGTGATCGACACCGCGTCCCGAACCGTCACGGCCACAATCGAAGTCGGCGACAGACCGGGGAAGATGGGTACCGACCCGACAAGCGGCCTGCTGTATGTGTCGAACCGGGCAGCGGCATCGATCTCCGTCGTCGACCCGGCGAAACCGATTGCGATCGACACCATTCAGGTCGGGAACAATCCCAACGATGTCGCGCTGGATCCTTCGACGAGAACCGCTTTCATCCCCAACACCGACGACGATTCGGTGTCCGTGCTCGACCTCGACACCCGCACCGTCACTCAAACAATCCCCGTGGGGCCGCAACCGTCAGCGGCCACCGTCGACTCCGACGCTCACACCGTGTACGTCCCAAACCATGGGGCAGCGTCGGTTTCGATGATCGACTCGCGCACGCACGCCGTGACGGACACGGTGGAAGTCGGCGACGGGCCGCAGACCGTCGCGGCGGACCCGGCGACGCATATCGCCTGGGTCGTGAATTTTCGGGCGAACTCGGTGTCGGTAATCGGGCGGCAGCAGGATCAACTGCTCGGCTAACGGCCTCAGCAGGATTGGGCCCTGAATCGCCGTCCGGATTTGTGCAGGTCAGGGATTTACTTAGCCGTTTAGTGCCTAACGCCGTCGTCAAAACATAGGGAAACACCTGATTTCTCTGACTGTTTCGCCGCCATAGGCTCCAGCTAGCTAGCTGGGTGGGTTCGGGGCTCATCCGGCCAGTCGCAATGCGCCACGATGTCCAAGATCGAGGGGATGTAATGATTCGAAAACGAACGACCAAACTACTGACCATATTGGCGACCGCAGCCTGTATCTTCGGCATCGTCCTGGTGGCGCCGACGAATACCGAGTCGCCGACGCTCTCGCCGATGCCGACCGCAAACGCCGTTCCGGTGGGCAACGGTTACGACATCACCTGCACCAGAGCCAACGACAACCAAACGAGCTGCGTCATCGCGGGCTGCCCGCGGGTA
>DATEIG010000603.1:0-4987 GCA_035279185.1 Mycobacterium sp. | reverse complement strand
CTCGATCTCGCCGTTCTCGATCGCCTTCCACGACTCGCCGGGGCCGGTCAGCCCGATGTGGTCGATCGCGAGGTATTCACTCGGCGTAAAGCAGTCGTGCACCTCGAAACCGTCGACATCGGTGAGGCTGACCGAGGCACGGCCGAACGCGTCGAGCACGGCGCCGCGGACATGCGGCAACACATAGGGGTCATCGGCGGAGCGGTCGAGCTTCTGCTGCAGTCCGAGCCCGACGGTGCGGTGACCCCACCCGTCGATCCGCCCGAGGGGCCGCGCGTCGGGATGGTCGCGCAGGTAGTCGTCGGAGACCAGGACGACGCCGGCGCCGCCGTCGGTCATCTGGCTGCAGTCGAATCGCCGGAGCCGGCCTTCGATGACGGGATTGACCTCGTCATCGAGGGTGGAATCGCCGTCGCGGCCCCCGCGCAGATCCGGCACGATCCAACCGCGCGTCTGCGCGTTCGGATTCGACCGGGCATTGTCGAAGTTCACCTGCGCGATCGCGCGCAGGTGGCTCTCGTCGAGCCCGAACCGTTTGTCGTACTCGTCGGCGACGCGGGCGAACATGTTGGGCCACATGAACTTCGTCCCGGCGCCCTCGTGACCGATCCACGCGGCTGCGCCGAGGTGGTCGGCGGCGGTGTCGCCGGGAACGGTCTTCTCCAACTCGATGCCGAGCACGAGCGCGGTCCGGTAGGCGCCCGACCGTAGATCGGCTATCGCGGCCAGTGCGGCGATACTGCCGGAGGCGCAGGCCGCCTCGTGGCGCGACGCCGGGGTGTCCCACAGGCCTTCGTGCACCGTCGCGGGCATCGCCCCAAGGTGTCCCTGACCGGCGAACAGTTCACCAAAGGCGTTGGCGACATGGACGACCTCGATCGCATCGGCGGGCACACCCGCCGCGGCGAGCGTGGAGTCGACCACCTCGGAGGTCAGGTCTGCGAAGTCGAGGCCCTCACGGCTGAGGTTGCGACTGAAGTCGCTCTGATACCCGCCGAGTATCCAGACGCCCGCGCTGCCCATACGCGGGACGATACTACAACTAACAGAGTGACTATGCCTGGATCGTCTATCGAGGCGGTCCCGCCGGCTCACGGTCTGAACCGACGAGACCTCGGTGAGCGCAGCGGTCGACCGCAGCGCTCACCTGATCCGCAGCATTGCCAAGCGCAGCCGAAGACAAACGTTGATCAGCCAAGAGCCGGGGTGTGACGCACCACCCCCCGGTGTGCATTTCAGCGTCATGGGGAACACTTCCCTCCATGACGGAACGGCGAAACCACGATCTCGCTGTGCGGATGGCTGAGTTGGCCCGCAGCGTTGCGGGGCCGCGCAGCGTCAACGACGTGCTCTCCGACGTCACCGCCGCGGTGACGGAACTGATCCCCGGTGCTGACACCGCCGGGGTGCTGATGATCGGCAAGGGCGGGAAGTTCGACTCGCTCGCCGGTGTCACCGAGCTACCGCACAAGCTCGACGAGCTGCAGATGACCTTCAACGAGGGACCGTGCGTGGAGGCCGCGCTCGACCACGCGATCGTGCGCACCGACGACTTCCGGACGGAGGACCGATGGCCCCGGTACTCGCCGGCGGTCGTCGAACTGGGTGTGCTCAGCGGCCTGTCCTTCAAGCTCTACACCGCCAATCGAACTGCGGGCGCACTCAACCTCTTCGCGTTCAAGCCTCATGCGTTCGACGGAGAGGACGAGACCATCGGCACGGTGCTCGCCGCTCACGCGGCGGCGGCGATCCTCGCCAGCCGCGAAGGCGAGGAACTGCAGTCCGCGTTGTCGACGCGCGACCGCATCGGCCAGGCCAAGGGCATCATCATGGAGCGCTACTCCGTCGACGACGTGCGTGCGTTCGACATGTTGCGCAAGCTCTCCCAGGACAGCAACACGCGGCTGATCGACATCGCCCAGCGTGTCATCGACACCAGGGGCGACGGCAAGGTCTGACGGGCCCGCTACTTCTCCGCGTCTCGTGGAACGACCAGGACGGGCACCGGGGCGTGCCGAATGATCTTGGCGGCCCTCGAGCCCAGGAACACCCGCGCGACGGGTCCCGACTCGCTCGACCCGATCAGCAGCAGATCGCCGACGTGCCAGGTGATGTCGTTGAGCGCGGTCTCCCAGTCGTGCCCCCGACCGATGGCGACACCGGCGTCGGGACCCTTGGAGTCGCCGAGCACGCGGCGCGCCGAGGACTCGATGGTGCTGCTCCACTCGGCGACCACGTCTGCCGACTCGGCCCGGAACATCGCGGTCACCGGCGGTGCGGGCTGCACGGCGAACGACGCGAGGCGCATGTGCGTGCCGAGCCGGTCGACCAGGTCCGCTGCGACGCGCAGCAGCGAATCGCACTGCTCGGTGCCCGTGTACGCGACCGTCACGCAGTCGACCTGGTCGGTGTCACCCACCCGAAAACCGCGGGGTGCCAGAGCAACTGGAACATGCGAACTGTGCAGCAGCCGATCGGCGACGCTGCTCAGCTGGATGCGCCCGAAGAGTCCCGCCGCCGACGACCCGACGGCGATCAGGCTCGCCTTGTGCTGCTCGGCCGCATCGAGAAGGCCCACGGGCGTCGACCGCGCCTTGACCGTGACGAACGTCGCCGACACATCGCTCGGCAGTTCGGTTTTGGCCTGTTCCAGTGCGCCGCCGGTCAACTCGTCGATCTGGCTCTGGAACGCGTCGTCCTCCCTGACCACCCCGGGCAGCCACGGCGACGGCGCGACGGTGCAGACGACGAGCTCCTCGCCGCTCGAGCGCGACAGCAGCGCACCGAGATTCAGCGCCGCCTTGCCCTTCCGGTTCGGGGGATAGCCGACGACGATCGTCACGGCTCGCCATCCTTGGTGGTGAGGCCGACGTGCTCGTTGCGGCCGAGGTGGGAGTGATGGCGGGAGTAGAAGAAGTACCACAGGAAGGCGACTGCGACCCAGATCAGGAACACGTAAATGGTGATCGGTCGCAGGCTGAGGATGATCCACAGCGCCCCGGCGATCGAGAGGATCGGGGTCACGGGGTACAGCGGAACCTTGAAGCTGCGCGGCAGATCCGGCGCGCGACGCCGCAACACCATCACGCCGATGGAGACGGCGATGAACGCGACGAGGGTGCCGATGCTCGTCATCTCGGCAAGGAAGTTGATCGGGATGAGGCCCGCCATGAGGCCGATCACGATCGCGACGATGATCGTGTTCGCCACCGGCGTCAGCGTGCGGGGATTCACCCGGTGGAAGATCTCGGGGATCATGCCGTCACGCGACATCGCGAACAGGATCCTGGTCTGCCCGTAGATCGAGACAAGCGTGACGGAGAAGATCGAGATGATCGCGCCTGCGGCGAGCACGGTGCCAGGCCATGACGCACCGACGACCTTCTCGAGGATCTGGGCCAGCCCGGCCTCCTGTCCCTCGAACTGGTCGCTGGGCTGGGCGGCAACCCCGACGAGCGCGGTCAACACGTACAGCACGGTGACCGTGCACAGCGCGATCATGATCGCGAGCGGAAGATTGCGTCGCGGGTTCTTGGCTTCTTCACCCGCGGCGGCCACGCTGTCGAGGCCGACGAAGCTGAAGAAGATGACGCCTGCCGCCGCGGAGATGCCCGCGAAGCCGAACGGCGCGAAGTTGGCGAGGTTGTCGGAATTCCAGCCCTGCACACCGATCACGATGAACATCAGCAGCACGGCGATCTTGATGACGACCATGACGGCGTTGGTCTTCGCCGACTCGCTGACGCCGCGGATCAGCAGCAGCGCGCACATGATGATCAGGATCACCGCGGGCAGGTTGATGATGCCGCCCTGCTCGGGGGCGTTCGACAACGCCTCCGGCAGCTGGACGCCGAACACGTTGCCGATGAACTGGTTGACGTACTCCGACCAGCCGACGGCGACGGCCGCGCCCGCGACGCCCCATTCGAGAAGCAGGCAGGCGCCGACACCCATCGCGACGAACTCGCCGAGTGTCGCGTAGGTGTAGGAGTACGACGAGCCTGCGACGGGAACGGCGCCCGCGAGTTCGGCGTAACACACCGCGGTGAGCCCGGCGACGATGCCGGCGATCAGGAACGAGAAGATGACGGCGGGCCCGGCCATCGGAACGGCCTGGCTGAGGATGAAGAAGATGCCCGTGCCGATCGTGCCGCCGATGCCGATCGCCGAGAGGCTCCAGAGGCCGATAGTTCGCTTGAGTTCGCTCTTTCCCGAGTCGGCGCCGGTCTCGGCGGCCATCTCCTCTACCGGCTTGCGACGCAATACCTGTTCACGAAGTGCTGCCATGGGCTCCTCCTGTAGGTCGGTTCCGATCATGACGCAGTGGAGGCGATCGGCAGCGTGGAATCAGCAAGCTGACATCAGAAGCCTTGTGGTGTGGCGACCTTCGACCGTGGAGGGGTGGGCGGGGAGAATCCGGTTACCGTTCGCTGCGGATGGATTTGTGAGGGACCGGGATGAGCCGCGCGCATACTCCCGACGGCCGTGGCCTGCGCGTTCGGTTGACGTGATCGTCAATAGCGTCGGATTAAGTATTTGCTTTCGCAACAACGCGGTTATCCAGCAAACGAAACGTGCTCACATCGGCAACAATCACCGCTTAGGCTGCGATTTGCGCGCGGTTGAGCTGGCGGAGGAAATTTGCAGCTCGTGGCAGTTACCGCGGGCACTTCATGCGCTGGTTGATTAACTGACGGCTGCATGCCGCAGGCGGGAGAGCATCCGATGGCAAATCGAGTCTATTGGCGTGGACAGGGACGGGCGGCTTCTCCGGACCGCCTTCGGCTCGCCGGCGGAGTGGTGGTGGGCGGACTCGCCGCCGCGGCACTTGCTGCCGGATCGCTCGTTTCGCCCGCGATCGGAAACGCCACGTGCGCATCGGTGGGCGGCGTGTCGATCGGGTCGGGATGCACCTCGACCCCGGGATCGTTCGCTCTCGCAATAGGTCCCGGCGCCACGGCGACGGCCACGAGCGGTACCGGCGGGT
>DATEIG010000602.1:0-4176 GCA_035279185.1 Mycobacterium sp. | reverse complement strand
CGTGGTGGCGTTCGCCGCCTTCGCCGCGATCGTGGTGACCCCGGCGGCGATCGTGCTGCTCGGCGATCGGCTGGACTCCTACGATGTGCGGCGCCTGCTCCGGCGCATCCTCGGCCGGCCTGAACCGGTCGCCAAGCCGGTGGACGACACCTTCTGGTACCGCACCACCAAAACCGTGATGCGGCGGGCGATTCCGATCGGGACCGCGATCGTCGCGCTGCTGCTTCTGCTCGGCACCCCCTTCCTAGGAGCCAAGTGGGGTTTCCCCGACGACCGCGTGCTACCCGGCTCGCTGTCGGCGCGTGAGGTCGGCGACCAGATGCGCAACGACTTCGCCGTCGACTCGGCGAGCGACATCACGATCGTCATTCCCGACGCCACCGGGGTGACGCCGCAGGATCTGGGCCGCTACGCCCAGGAGTTGTCCCTTGTGTCCGACGTGACCTCCGTGTCGTCGCCGACCGGCACGTTCGTCGACGGCGCCGCGGCCGGACCACCCTCGGCCGCAACAGGATTGAAAGACGGCAGCGCTTTCCTGACCGTCGGCAGCAGCGCCCCGCTGTTCTCCCAGGCGTCCGACAGACAGCTCGACGCGCTACGCGCAATGGGTACGCCAGCGGGAAAGCCGGTGCAGATAACCGGTGTCGCCCAGCAGAATCGGGACAGCTCGACGGGTATCACCGATCGGCTTCCCCTCGTCCTCGGCGTGATCGCCGCCATCACGTTCGTGCTCCTGTTCCTGCTGACGGGCAGCATCGTGCTCCCGTTGAAAGCGCTGCTGCTCAACGTGTTGTCGTTGACGGCGGCGTTCGGCGCGTTGGTGTGGATATTCCAGGAGGGGCACCTCGGCGCCTTCGGCACCACGCCGACGGGGACGCTGGTGGCCAACATGCCGGTGCTGTTGTTCTGCATCGCCTTCGGCCTGTCGATGGACTACGAGGTGTTCCTGATCAGTCGCATCCGGGAGTACTGGCTGTCACTGCCGGGCAAGACGCGCGCCGACAACGACGAGGCCGTCGCACTCGGTTTGGCCCGCACGGGCCGCGTCGTCACCGCGGCGGCAGTGGTGATGTCGATCTCGTTCGCCGCGTTGATCGCCGCGCAGGTGTCGTTCATGCGGATGTTCGGCGTCGGACTGACGTTGGCGATCCTCGTCGACGCCACGCTGGTGCGCATGCTGTTGGTGCCCGCCTTCATGCATGTGCTGGGCCGATGGAACTGGTGGGCGCCCAAACCGCTGGCCCGGCTGCACGAGCGCATCGGGATCAGCGAGTCGTCGGAGGATCTGATACCGCCTGCGGAGAAACGCGAGCGGGCGGCGGTCACGGCGACGGATACTGGGTGACGATGTCCCTGCCACTCAAGCGACGGCGAGCCCCGCGCGGCTCCGGCGAGCAGCTGAGGGACGAGATCCTCGACGCCACCACTGAACTGCTGCTCGAGACCGGCCACGCCAAGGCCGTGTCGATCCGGTCGGTCGCCCAGCGTGTCGGCGTCACGCCGCCGTCGATCTACCTGCACTTTGCCGACAAGGATGCCTTGTTGGACGCGGTGTGCGCGCGGTACTTCGAGAAGCTCGACGAGGAGATGCAGCGGGTCAGCGCCGATCAACCCTCGACGATCGAGGTGCTGCGGGCCCAGGGGCTGGCCTATGTCCGCTTCGCCACACAGACGCCCGAGCTGTACCGCATCGCCACGATGGGTGAGGGTCGCGAGGGCAGCGATGTCGACATGACCTTGAACAGTTCGGCGTTCCAACACCTCCGCCATTCGGTGGAGGGGCTGATCGCAGAAGGCGTCTATCGCGCAGGGGATCCGACCGTCGCGGCTCTGCAGTTGCTGACGGCCGCCCACGGCGTCGCTGCTCTGCTGATCTCGAAACCGTATCTGCCGTGGGGCGATGCCGAGGAGTTCGCCGACCAGACGCTCTCGGCGGCGTGTCTGGGGCACATCGTTCTCGGCCTCGTGGACGACGACGACGCAACGCCCGCGCAGACCATCGAATGGTTGATGAAAAACACGTCGCAAGAGAGGGATTCGTGACGAACGCAGTCGACACCACGGACAATCCGTTCTTCGCCAAGCTGTGGACCTTTCTGTCCAACCACGAGACCGAGGAGATCCAACGGCTGCGCACGGAGAACCTCGCGGGTCTGGCAGGCCGGGTGCTCGAGGTGGGCGCGGGCACCGGGACGAACTTCGCGTACTACCCGCCGGCGGTGACCGAGGTCGTCGCCGTCGAACCCGAGGTACGGCTGGCGCCGCAGGCGCAGGCGGCTGCCGAGAAGGCGCCGGTGCCCGTCACCGTGACGGCAGGGACCGTCGAGAGGTATCTCCGCGAGGCCGCCGACACTCCGTTCGACGCCGTGGTGTGCTCGCTGGTGCTCTGCTCGGTCGACGACCCGGACACCGTTCTGCGACAGCTGTTTTCGCTTGTTCGGCCCGGTGGTGAGCTGCGTTTCCTCGAACATGTGGGCAGCGGCGGCTTCCGTGGTCGGCTGCAGAAGGTCGCCGACGCGACCGTGTGGCCCCGGTTGATGGGCAACTGCCACACCCATCGCGACACCGAGGCCTCGATCGCGGGTGCGGGGTTCGAGGTGGCTGACGCGCGCCGGGAGGCCGCCATGCCCGCGTGGTTCCCGACGCCGGTTGCCGAGTACACCATCGGCCGAGCGCTCAAGCCCGCGAGTTAGCCGAGGATCGACGGCAGCCGCTGCAGCAGCGTCGGCAATGCCGTCGCGGCGGATTCCCGCACGGTGGCCGTCGCCGCACGAGACAGCGGGGTGGGCTCGGGGTTGACCTCGATCACCGGAATGCCGTTCGCCAGGGCCAGTTCAGGTAGACCCGCGGCGGGGTAGACGATCGACGACGTTCCCACCACGACGACCAGGTCGGCGTGGGTGACCGCGTCGACCGACTTCTGCCACGCGGTGTCAGGCAGCGCCTCGCCGAACCACACGACGTTCGGCCTGATGAGGCCGCCGCACTCGCATTCGGGCGGTGTCACCGTCTCGACCGGTTCCGGCATGGCGGGCAGCGCACCGCGGTACTCGCGTTGGCAACGGTCGCAGCGGAATTCGAACAGGCTCCCGTGAAGGTGGTAGACCCGCTCGCTGCCCGCCCGTTCGTGCAGGTCGTCGACGTTCTGGGTGACGACGTGCACCTCGGCGTGGTCCTGCCAGGCCGCGACGGCCCGGTGGCCATTGTTCGGCTCGACGCCCTCCATCATGTAGTGACGCCACAGGTACCAGGCCCACACCTTCTCCGGATGGCGCTGCCAACCCTCGGCGCTGGAAATCTCGTACGGGTCGACCTTCGCCCACAACCCCGTCTCGACGTCGCGAAACGTCGGAACCCCGCTCTCGGCGGATATACCGGCTCCGCTGAGCACCGTCAATTGCACCTCACCAAACTAACGCGTATGCGCGATACTGGGCACGTGACCGATTTGGGGGAATGGGTTCAAGCCGATCCGCACGCAAGCCAGCCGTTGTTCGACCAGCTCAGGGGTCAGATCATCGAGGGGATCCGGAACGGCCGGCTACCACCGGGGACGCGGCTGCCGACGGTGCGCGAACTCGCGGGGAAGCTCGGCATGGCAGTCAACACGGTGGCTCGCGCCTACCGTGAGCTGGAATCCGCTGGGGTCCTCGAAACGCGCGGCCGCTTCGGAACTTTCGTCGCCCGAACGGATCCGGCGGACGCCGCGATGGCGACCGCCGCGCACACCTACGCCACAGCCGCGAAGGCTCTCGGGCTCGACAAGCACGAGGCGCTCAAGTACGTCGAAGCGGCCTTTACCTAGCCGAATTCGAGCAATGTGGTGACCGGCCGCACCGGGTCGAGCAGCGGGACGCGCTGCAATGTCCACATCAACCCGTTCATCACTTTGCCGCGAGCGGGCACCGACGGTAGATCATGCACGGCTCGTATGCCGGGAATGGTGTTGACGAGATTTGCGATGTCCGACGGGGACAGCGTGAACGGCATCGGTGGCACCTTGTAGCGCAGCGCTATCCGCGATCCTCCTCGTATCCACGATGCGAAGAGCACCGGCGGAAGGTCGAACATCATCTGGCCGCCGGGAAAGCGCTTGGCGCATTCGGTGATCAAGCCGAGTGCCTCCTCGGGCTGCAGGTACATCAGCAGGCCCTCGGTGGTGATGAACACCCCGTC
>DATEIG010000601.1:0-2269 GCA_035279185.1 Mycobacterium sp. | reverse complement strand
GCCGATCTTCGCGTCGGACGCCGCGATCACCTGGTCGGCGTGCAGCGCGATGTCGGTGCCGCCCGCGACGCAGTAGCCGTGGATCTTCACGACGGTCGGCTTGTCGCAGTGCATCAGGCTGGAGAACCCGCGCACGAAGCGACTCATCATCTGGTAGTCGATCATCGGGTCCCACGGCTGATCGGGAAGATGGTTGATCGCCTGCGTCTTACCCGACAGCACGGTGTCCGCGTACGGGCTGCCGCCGCCCGCCGACGAGGATCCCTCGGCATACGCGGACAGGTCGAAGCCGGCGCAGAATCCTTCGCCCCGGCCGGACACCAGGATGACGTGGACGTTCGGATCGAGGTCGGCCCGCTCGACGAGGGCGGACAACTCCAACGGGGTGTCGGCGACGATCGCGTTGCCCTTGTCGGGCCGGTTGAACGTGATTCGCGCGACCCGATCCGTGACCTCGTAGGTCATGGTCTTCAAGTCATCGAAGTCCACCGGCCTGATCGCATGGGTCATGCGAGGTCACCTTCCTTGCGCGAGCAGACGTGAAAGCCCCCTAAAGTGCGCTTTTCTGGGCGCTTTCGCGTCTGCTCGGCGAGAAAAGTCATCCTTTGACCAAGATGCGCTCGAGGATCGGCGACAGGTCGAGCCCGGTGGGCATGGTCCCGTAGGCACCGCCCCACTGTCCGCCCATGCGCGTGGCGAGGAACGCCTCGGCGACAGCAGGGTGGCCGTGGCGCACCAGCAGCGAGCCCTGCAAGGCGAGGCCGATGTCCTCGGCGACCGTGCGGGCCCGGTACTGAATGGTCTCGCGGTCGTCGAGCTGCGCCTTCAGGCCGTCGACGTGAGCATCGAGCCGCGGATCCTGTCCGCCGGATCTGGCGAGTTCGTCGAACATCACGTCGACGCTCTCAGGCCGAGTTGCCATGGCGCGCAGCGTATCCAGTGCGCTGACGTTGCCGGAGCCCTCCCAGATGCCCATGAGCGGAGCCTCGCGATACAGCCGCGGCATACCGGACTCCTCGACATAGCCGTTGCCGCCGAGGCACTCCATCGCTTCAGCGGCATGTCCTGTCGCACGCTTGCACACCCAGTACTTGGCGGCGGCCAGACCGATGCGGCGGAACAGCGATTCGCGTTCGTCGCCCCGCACCGCGCGGTCGGTGGCCCCGGCCATCCGCATCGCGAGCATGGTGGCGGCTTCGGCCTCGACCGCGAGGTCGGCGAGCACGTTGCGCATGAGGGGTTGGTCGATGAGATAGGCGCCGAACGCTTTCCGGTGCTGGGCGTGGTGGATGGCGCGAGTCAGACCGGTGCGCATGCTGGTGGCGCTGCCCAGCGTGCAATCCAGCCGGGTGAGGTTGACCATCTCGATGATGGTCGGCACGCCGCGGCCCTCCTCGCCGACCAACCACGCTGTGGCGCCGTCGTATTCGACCTCCGACGAGGCGTTGGCGTGGTTGCCGAGCTTGTCCTTGAGCCGCTGGAGGAACATCCGGTTGCGGGTGCCGTCAGGCAGGATGCGCGGCAGGAAGAAGCACGACAGCCCTCCCGGGGCCTGCGCCAGCACCAGGAAGACGTCGCACATCGGCGCCGACGTGAACCACTTGTGACCGGTGAGGCGGTAGCTGCCGTCGGCGTTGGGCGTCGCCTGGGTGGTGCCCGCCCTGACGTCGGAGCCACCCTGTTTCTCGGTCATCGACATGCCGGCGGTGATACCGGTTTTGGTGGCAGGCACTTTCAGCTCGGGGTCGTACGAGCGGCTGGTGAGCAGCGGCTCGTAGACGTCGGCGAGCTCTGTGTTGAAGCGAAGCGCGGGAACGACGGCGTAGGTCATCGAGATCGGGCAGATGTGGCCGGGTTCGGGCGTCCACACCGATGTCTTGGCGGCGCGGACGACGTGCGCGCCGTCGCGGTCGTCGGCCCACGGGGCGGCGTGCAGACCGTGACCGACCGCCACCGTCATCAGCTCGTGGTAGGCGGGGTCGTACTCGACTTCGTCGACGCGATGCCCGTAGCGGTCGTGCGTGTGCAGCACGGGCTGATTACGGTCGGCCAGCTCGCCCCAGCGCTGCGCCTGTGCACTGCCCGACAGCGCTCCGAGTTCGGTGACCTCGTCGAGTCCCCATTCCCCGCCCTCGCGAATGAGCGCCTCTGTCAGGACCGGCGATGACGCCGGGTTGAAGTCCTCGAGCTGTGGGACCTGGTTGGTGACGACATGCGTATCGGCCATGGCCTGATATTACAGTTTCTCGACAGCCGCACAATACCCGTA
>DATEIG010000600.1:0-2121 GCA_035279185.1 Mycobacterium sp. | reverse complement strand
ACCTGCTCGGCGCCGTTGGCCTGCTTGGTCAGCTCGGTCTTCCCCTCAACGACGGCAACGAGGAACCGGGCTTCACCCTCATGGCCGACGTACTCGCCGGGGGAAAGTCGTAGGTCCTCGACGGCGCCCGCGAGAAATTCCAGTTCTTTGTCGCCCAACTGCGAGAACAGCGGGATCGTGACGAGCTCTTCGATGGTGAACATGGCTGCCTCCCAACCTCAATCCATCCGACAAGAATCGGCCGGTCAGGTGAGGCAGCGCGTGGGGCATCTGCCCCAAATCCGGTCCTTGTTTCGTCAGGCGGTCAGCACCATGCACGCGGCGATCGGACCGCCGCCCGCGGCCGCCACGGCGACCTGGGGGCCGTTGGCCACCTGGCGGTCGCCCGCCTGCCCCCGAAGCTGCAGGCACGCCTCGTGAAGCAGCCAGTAGCCGTGCATGCGCCCCGCTGACAGTTGCCCGCCGTAGGTGTTGAGCGGCAGCGCACCGTCGAGCGCGATGCGCGTGGCACCGTCCACGAACGGCCCCGCCTCACCGTCGCCGCAGAAGCCCAGCGCCTCCAGCCATGCGAAGGTGAGGTAGGTGAAGCCGTCGTAGAGTTCGGCGACATCCACATCGGACGGTGTGAGGTCGGTGCGCGACCACATCTCCGCCGCCGCCTCGACCGACGCCATCTTCGGGAAGTCGTCGCGGTGGAACCAGCCGCCCGATCCGTACGTCCCGCCGATAGCCTCCACTGCTACAGCGGGATTCGGGCAGTCGGGTGCGTAGTCGGCGTGCGAGACCACCAGTGCGACGGATCCGTCGATGGGCACGTCGCAGTCGAAGAGGCCGAACGGTGTGGAGACCGGTCGCGCCGACAGATAGTCCTCCATCGTCATCGGGTCTCGGAACGCGGCGCGAGGGTTGAGTCCCGCGTTGCGCCTGCTGTTGACCGCAAGCCACCCAAGCTGTTCCTTGGTGGTGCCGTAGAGCTCCATATGTCGCCTGCAATGCATGGCCAGCCAGTTCGCCGCGGAATAGGAGTGCGCGGCGACGAGTTCGTCGATGTCCTCGAACGGCTTGAGCTTGCGCCGCGTACCGGGCACGTGCGGTTCGACCGGCGGAGAGGCCAGGGGAGCGAGCATGGGGGACGCCTCTTGGTTCATCGAGCCGCCGAGCATGGCGACGGTCCGGTAGACCAGCACGTGCCGGGATCGCCGCTCCGACACCGCGCGGAAGGCCGACATCACGGGAATGAGCACGCCGCCGGTGTCGAACCCCGCGGTCCGGTCCTCGGCGTGGATCCCCAGTGCGTCGAGGACCTCTGAGGGCACCGTGTCGCCGAATGTCGCGATTCCGTCGATGTCGGCGGGTGTCAGGCCGGCGTCCTCGATGGCCGCCCGCACGGCTTCCATCGTCAGTTCCAGCCCGGGGATGCCGGTCTTCCTGCCGACGCGCGAGATCCCGAGGCCGCTGATGATCGCGTCCTTCTCGAAGTGGCCCATCGCACTCCCGAATGTCTATTTTTGTAATGACAGTCGTTGGGACTGTACTTTGCTCGCTATGGCCGATGACGCCGCACCCGACACTCCGGCCCGGATGCTGCCCACGCTGACCGACGACAATCGCGCGTTCTGGACCGGCGGCGCGGACGGCCGGTTGCACGTCTTGTGGTGTGGGCGGTGTGAGCTGTGGGTGCAGCCGCCCTCCGGGAGCTGTCGCCAGTGCGAGGGTGAGTTGGTTCCGCGGCCGGTGTCCGGTCGGGGCACGGTGTTCACCTTCACGGTGAACCATCAGCCGTTCATGCCGACGGTGCCGGTGCCCTACGTGATCGCGATCGTCGAGCTCGAGGAGCAAGCCGATTTGCGCATCGCCACGAACATCGTTAACTGCGAACCGGATTCGGTGCGCATCGGGCTGCCGGTCGAGGTGCGGTTCGAAGCTCAGGAGACGGCAGGGCAGAAGGTCTTCTTCCCGGTGTTCGCCCCTCGGGCCTGAGGGTCAGACAAAGTCGGATCCACCGTCGACATTCACCGTCGCACCCGTGACGTAGCCGTTGCGCTTCGAGCCGAGATAGGCCGTGATCGAAGCGATCTCCTCCGGAAGACCGGCGCGGCCAAGGTCACATGGTTGGTGAAA
>DATEIG010000599.1:0-3673 GCA_035279185.1 Mycobacterium sp. | reverse complement strand
GTTGCTCGGCTTCCAGCCACCGAGCGAGCTGATCGCCGACCTTCTCGATCTCGTCCGGGCTCAGATGGTGTGCTCCCTCATCGGTGATCCGACAGATGTCCATCGGCCCGCCGACGGTCGGCGACGACACGTCGAGCGCGTCGAGCACCCGCAGTGCAGCGACGACACCGTAGTCGACGCCTCGTTCGGCAGTCAGGAAGTTCGCCAGCAACGCATACGCCTGCTGCGCCATCGGGGCGCCACTTCCCACCGCCTGGAAGCCGGTCTCTTCGTGGTGGCCGATCAACCCGTGCGGATCGATGTCCACGATGAAGGGCTGCCCGCCGGAGTAGCCCGCGGCCAGCACATAGGTGGCCGGCGTTGCGCCGGGCTTGGTCTCCGGCACATCAGAGATGAAATTCGCGTAGTGGTGCTTGAAGATGGGCAACACGCGAGCCTGTAGTGCCCGTCCAACGTCCTGGGCATCCACGACGGCGTCCGGTTCGGCGTTGAGCAGCTGCTCGATGTCATAGAGCACGGCGCGGGACCCACTCCCTCCCCAGGCCGCGTGTTCGCCGAGCGCATGCAGTTTCTGAGCGGGATAGCTCACCCCGCGACCGGGGTCGGTGATCTGGGAGTCGGAGGCAAGCACGATGCCGTCGGCGCAGCGCAGGGCGAGTACAACCGTCACCCATGTCGCTTACCCACATTCAACCCCGGGCAGGCATCGACGGCCGAATCGGCCACAAAGGCAGCCCAGGGGCGGTTGGTCCGTGCGACAGTTCGGGAGATGACCGCACGCCCAGAGAACGTCGCCGTGATCGGAGCGGGCCCGGGAGGCCTCGTCACAGCGCGCTGGCTGCTGTCCCAGGGCTTCGAGCCGACGCTGTTCGAGCAGGCCCCGACGCTGGGCGGGCAGTGGACCGGCATGCCGGAGATCAGCGGTGTGTGGCCGACGATGCACACCAACACCAGCCGCATCCTGACGTCGTTCAGCGACCTGGACCCCGACAACGACCTCACGTTCCCGTCGAACCAAGCGATGCTCGCGTACCTGCACCGGTACGCCGACATGTTCGGGCTGACGTCACGCATCCGACTCGGCACGCGCGTCGAGCGGCTGAGCCGCGGCGGCGACGGCTGGCTCGTCGGGCATTCCGGGACCTCGGAAGCCTTCGATCGCGTCGTGGTCGCCAGCGGCCGGTTTCAATCCCCTTACGTGCCACCTGTTCCCGGTCTCGACACCTTCACCGGCTCGGCGGGAGCGATGTCGACCTACCGCTACCGCGAGCCGGATGCATATCTCGGCAAGCGCGTCCTGGTCGCAGGCGGCGCGATCAGCGCACTCGAGATCGCTTCGGAGTTGGCGCATCTCGGAGTTTCCGTGGTGGTGGCGCAGCGTCGTCAGCGGTATGTGCTGCCGAAGTTCGCCGCGGGCGTGCCCTCTGACTCGCGGATTTTCACGCGGTACGGGACCTTCGCCAACGAACTCCTGCCCCCCGCCGAAGTCGACAGGCAATTGCGGGAGGTCGTCGTGGAAGCGGGTGGAAGCCCCGAACAGTACGGGGCGCCTGCGCCGGATCCGTCGCTGTTCGCCGCGGGGGTCACCCTTGCCCAGAGTTACCTGCCGCTGGTGGCGGAGGGCCGAATCACGGTGCGTCCGTGGCTGGCTTCCGTCGACGGTCGACGGGTGACGTTCACCGACGGCTCCTCCGACGATTTCGACGGAATCCTGTTCGGCACCGGCTTCGAAATCGACCTGCCCTACCTCAGCGAGGAGATCCGCACGATCCTCGACGTGGACGCCGTCCATCTCGACGCCGACCGCTACACCTTCCATCCTGACCTTCCCGGGCTGGCGCTCGTGGGGATGTGGGACCAGTCGGGTGGACTGTTCGTGCCACTCGAGCTCCAGGCTCGGTGGATCGCCTACGTGTGGGGCGGCGTGGTCGCCGAGCCGACGGAGTCCGAACTGCGAGCGGCGATCGAGGGTTACCGCGCCCGGCGGGGAATGCCGCAGAAGACCCGAATGAACCTGGCAGCGTTGATGTTTGCCAGAGCCGCCGGCGTCGAACCGGCGCTGGACGAATGGCCTTCTCTGCGGCGTGCCCTGTTGTTCGGACCGCTCGCCCCGAGTTGCTTCCGGTTGCAGGGCCCCGATGCGCTGCCTGATGCGCCGGCCCGCTTCGCGCGTGACGCCGCAGCGTTCGGCGCGATCACGTCCAACGAGATGACCGCACGCGAGCAGCGGTACCTGTCATTGCTGGAGAACGCCTGAGCCGCTGTATTTCTCGATGAGCGTCTTCTTGTAGAGCTTCCCGGCATCGGTTCGTGGGAGCTGCGGCTCGAACGAAATCGACTTGGGACACTTGTAGTGCGCGAGCCGTTCCCGCAGCCAGCCGATCAGCTTCTGCGCCAGGTCATCTGTGGCCTGCGATGGGTCGGCCAGCTGCACGACCGCTTTCACCGACTGGCCCATCACCTCGTCGGGGATGCCGAACACCGCCGCGTCGACCACCAGCGGATGAGCGACGAGTTCGTTCTCGATCTCCTGCGGGTAGATGTTCACGCCGCCGGAGATGATCATGTGATGGCGGCGATCGGTCAGATACAGGTAGCCGTCGGAGTCGACGAACCCGACATCGCCGACGGTGACCCACCCCTGAGGCGTGCGTGCCGCCGCGGTCTTGGCGTCGTCGTTGAGGTATTCGAAGGGATACCCACCCTCGTAATAGATCTCGCCGACCTCGCCTGCGGGTAGCTCATTTCCGTTGTCGTCGAGGATGTGCGGCACCCCCATCATGGGCTTACCGACCGAGCCGGGGTGCTCGAGCCACTCCTCGGCCCGGATGAACGAGATGCCCGCCCCCTCCGAGGACCCGTAATACTCATCGACGATCGGGCCCCACCAGTCGATCATCTGCCGTTTGATCGCCGGTGGACAGGGCGCCGCCGCGTGGACGACCCGTTGCAGGCTCGACACGTCGAAGCTCCGTCTGGTCGCCTCAGGCAGCCGCAACATCTTGACGAACATCGTCGGAACGAATTGAGCGTGGGTCACCCCGTACCGCTGGATGCAATCCAACGCCTGCTCTGGGTCGAACCGCTCCATCATCACGACCGTCGCACCGACGGACTGCGCGGCCATGGTCCACATCGCAGGTGCTGTGTGGTAGGTCGGGGCAGGACTCAGGTAGACGGACTCGCTGGTCACCCCGAGCGCCTGGAAGACCGGTGTGGTCAACGGGACACTCTGCCCCGCGGCCGGATTCATGGGTCTGCGGATGCCTTTCGGCCGTCCCGTGCTGCCCGCCGAGTACTGCAGCAGCTGTCCGTCGATTTCACCGACGACCCGATCCGGAGACTCGTCCTGGACGCATTCGGGATAGCGCCGCCATCCCGGCACAGAAGCGTCGGCGACGAGGGCGATGTCAGCCAGACCGCCGGGGAGTGCGTCGGCGATTTCTTCGCACAGCATGTTCTTGGATGCCACAACAGCTTTCGCGCCGCTGTCGTCGATGATGTATGCGATCTCGGCCGCGGACAGATGCGTGTTGACCATCGTGTAGTACAGCCCACTGCGTCGAGCGGCCCACATCACGGCGTGGATGTGCTCGTTGTTCTCCATGAGGACCGCGACGGTGTCCCCCGGCGTGAGCCCGGCACCGCCGAAGAAACGGGCGAGGCGGTTGGC
>DATEIG010000598.1:0-17918 GCA_035279185.1 Mycobacterium sp. | reverse complement strand
CGACTGCGGCGTGCCCAGCGCCATGACGTTGAGCTCGTCGATCGGCCCCCGGCCGCCGTGCAGCCCGTAGGTGAAGGCGAAGACCGCCGGCAGGATCGCGAAGTACTTCGCGACGTCGTTGGCGATCGAGAACGTCGTCAGCGCACCGCGCGTGATGAGCAGCTGCTTGCCGATCTCGACGATCTCGATGAGCTTGGTCGGGTCGGAGTCGAGGTCGACCATGTTGCCGGCCTCTTTGGCCGCCGATGTACCGGTGTTCATCGCGACGCCGACGTCGGCCTGGGCGAGCGCGGGTGCGTCGTTGGTGCCGTCTCCGGTCATCGCGACGAGTTTGCCGCCGGCCTGCTCCTTTTTGATCAGCGCCATCTTGTCCTCGGGGGTGGCCTCCGCGAGGAAGTCGTCGACGCCAGCCTCGTCGGCAATGGCCTTGGCCGTCAACGGGTTGTCACCGGTGATCATCACGGTGCGGATGCCCATGCGGCGCATCTCGTCGAAGCGTTCCCGCATGCCCTGCTTGACGACATCCTTGAGGTGGATGACGCCCAGCACCGATGCCGTCCCGTCACGAACCTCGCCGACGACGAGAGGGGTGCCGCCCGCGGCGGAGATGCCGTCGACGATGGCGCCGAGTTCGGTTGGCTCGGTTCCGCCTTCGGCGCGCACCCAATCGGCGACCGAACTGGCCGCACCCTTGCGTAGCCGGTGTCCGTCGTGCAGGTCGACGCCCGACATGCGCGTCGTCGCGGTGAACTCCACCCAGTGCGCCCTGTCGAGTTCGCCTGGCGTGCGGGCGCGTAGCCCGTACTCCTGTTTGGCGAACACCACGATGGACCGGCCTTCGGGCGTCTCGTCGGCGAGGCTCGACAATTGGGCGGCGCCGGCGAGCGTTTCGGGCGTCACGCCAGTCAGCGGAACGAAGTCCGCGGCCTGCCTGTTGCCCAGCGTGATCGTGCCGGTCTTGTCGAGCAGCAGCGTGTTGACGTCGCCGGCCGCCTCGACGGCACGTCCCGACATCGCGAGCACGTTGCGCTGCACGAGCCGGTCCATGCCTGCGATACCGATGGCGGACAGCAGGGCGCCGATCGTCGTCGGGATCAGGCACACCAGCAGCGACACCATCACGATGCCCGAGACGCCGCTGCCGTTGAGCGCCAACGTGTCTGCGACACCGGGATTGTTGGCCTTCGAAAAGATGGCGAGCGGCTGCAGGGTCGCGACCGCGAACAGGAAGATGATCGTCAGGGAGGCCAGCAGGATGTTCAGCGCGATCTCGTTCGGCGTCTTCTGCCGATTGGCGCCCTCGACGAGCGCGATCATGCGGTCGATGAAGCTCTCGCCGGGCTTCTGGGTGATCTTGACGACGATGCGGTCGGACAGCACGGTGGTGCCGCCGGTGACTGCCGAACGGTCGCCGCCCGACTCGCGGATGACGGGGGCTGACTCGCCGGTGATGGCGGATTCGTCCACCGAGGCAATGCCTTCCATGACGTCGCCGTCACCGGGAATGGTTTGGCCTGCTTCGACGACGACGAGGTCGCCCTGCTGCAGCAGCGGTGCGGCGACCTCCTCCTCGCGACCGGGTGAGCCCGGTGCCCAACCGGTCAGCCTGCGGGCCATGGTGGCGGTCTTGGTCTTGCGCAGCGACTCGGCCTGTGCCTTCCCGCGACCTTCGGCGACGGCCTCGGCGAGGTTGGCGAAGAGCACCGTCAGCCACAGCCACGCCACGATCAGCCACGCGAACCAGGACGGATCGGTGACGGCGAGCACGGTGCTCCACGCCGCGCCGATCTCGACGATGAACATGACCGGGTTGCGCCACAGCGTGCGCGGGTTGAGTTTGCGCAGCGCGTCGGGGGTCGAGCGCCACAACATGCGGGGGTCGAGCAGGCCGCCCTGAACACGTTTTCGCGCAGCGGGTTTGGGCGCGATGGCCGGTGTGGATTCGAGGGTCGGAGCGGTCATCAGTGAATTCCTTCAGCGAGGGGACCCAGCGCGAGCATGGGCAGGAACGTGAGGGCGACCAGGATCAGGGTGACCCCGGTGACCATGCCGACGAACTGCGGCCGGTGGGTGGGCAGGGTGCCGACGGAGTCGGGCGTCTTGCCTTGTTTGGCGAGTGTGCCCGCCAGTGCCAGCACGAAGATGATCGGCAGAAACCGGCCGAGCAGCATCGCGACGCCCAGGGCGGTGTTGTACCAGACGGTGTTCACACCAATGCCCGCAAAGGCGGACCCGTTGTTGTTGGCCGCCGAGGTGAATGCGTAGAGCACCTCGGACAGGCCGTGCGGGCCGGTGTTGAGCATGCTGGCGCGTTGTCCGGGCATGGCCATCGCCACCGCGGTACCCGTGAGCACGATCAGGGGAGTGATCAAGAAATACGTTGCGGCGAGCTTGATCTCGCGCGGCGTGATCTTCTTGCCGAGGTACTCCGGTGTGCGGCCGACCATCAGACCGGCCACGAAGACGGTGATGATGGCCAGGATCAGCATGCCGTACAGACCCGAGCCGACACCGCCTGGTGCGACCTCGCCGAGCTGCATGTTGAACAGGGTGATCATGCCGCCGAGGCTGGTGTAGGAGTCGTGGAATGAATTGACGGCGCCCGTCGACGTCAGCGTCGTCAGGTCGGCGAAGACCGCTGAATTCGCCACGCCGAATCGCTGTTCGACGCCTTCCATCGACGATCCGACCGCGGTGGGGACCGTTCCGTGAGCCTGGATTTGGAACCACATGATCAACGAGACACTGAACAGCGCGATGGCGGACATCACCGCGGCGATGGCGTAGCCCTGCTTCCTGCTGTCGACCATGCGGCCGAAGGTGCGCGGCAGCGAGAACGCGATGCAGGCCAGCAGGAAGATCTCGATCCAGTTGGTCCATGAGGTCGGATTCTCGAAGGGGTGCGCGGAGTTGGCGTTGAAGAACCCGCCGCCGTTGGTGCCGAGAAGCTTGATGCTCTCCTGGCTGGCGACCGGGCCGCCGGGGATCGTCTGCTGCGCTCCGGCCAGCGTGTTGACCACCTGGTCGTGCAGCGCGAAGTTCTGTATCGCCCCACCCGCGACCAGGAGGACGGCCGCGATGGTGGAGAGCGGCAACAGGATTCGGATGCTGCCGCGGACCAGGTCGACCCAGAAATTCCCGAGGTCGCCGGTGTTGCGACGGGCCAGCCCGCGGACGAACGCCATGGCGACGGCCATGCCGACGGCCGCCGACACGAAGTTCTGCACCGCGAGACCGGCCATCTGCACGAGATGGCCTTGGGTCGACTCGCCGGAGTAGGCCTGCCAGTTCGTGTTGGTGACGAAGCTGACGGCGGTGTTCCAGGCGAGTGCGGGCGTCATCGGCGTGGCGGGATCGTCGAGGTGCAGCGGCAGCGTGCGCTGCACCAGCTGCAGCAGGAACAGGAACAGCACACTGACCGCGGAGAAGGCGAGCACGCTGCGGGCGTACGCGCCCCACGTCTGCTCGGCCTTCGGGTCGGCGCCGATCAACCGGTAGATGAACCGCTCACCGCGCAGGTCTCTGGTGGAGGCGTAGACGCGGTACATGTAGTCGCCCAGCGGCACGTGAACGGCCGCCAGGCCGACGATCAAGGATGCGAGGAACAGGATCCCCGCCGTTGTGGAGCTCACTAGAACCTCTCGGGGAAGAGCAGGGCGGCGAAGAGGAAGAAGGCCAGCACGATGGCCAGGGCGAGGCCGATCAGGTTCTGGCTCACAGCCCCTCGACCAGCTTCTGTATCCAGCCGAGCAGGGCGAAGGCCGCCACCGTCAGCGCGACGTAGATCAGGACACTCACGAACGCTCCGTCATGTTTACGGCTCGCCGGATTTCGGCGGCCCGCACCATGAAACGGCCTGTTCAGTGCGGTATCGAGGGCCTTAACGGTTTCTTGATGCCGCCGGGGCGGTCCTTAACGGGAGCTTTGCGCCGAGCATGCGGGCACTGCGAGATCCGGTCCGATTTTCCGTCATGGGCGCATGTTGGACGACGGCCGCAATGCTGATCAGGTTTCTGGCATGCGTAATTTCGCTGCAAGGTGACTGATGGCGATCGGGTACTGGCGGGCACGGAAGTAATCGCTGTGAGTGTCCACACGAACAACGGTTGTCGACACAAAACGCAGAGGCTCGTCGATGCGGGGTGAACTGTCGAGCGTGTGTACGTCGACGCCGTCAGGCGAAATGATCCTTCCGTACCTCGACCGCTCGGCTGTCACCTCGTCGGCAGGTCGGTCCACGGGATTCGGCTGGCGGGAGTAGGCGGGAAACCCGAGGTAATCGGTTGGCCGCCACAGGTTTATCCAGCGCAGACCGCTGTCTCCGGTCAGTGTGGCGTGCACGGACGGCGGATCGCATCCAGGCTCGGGCGCAGGCGATCGAGGTTCATCGAACGTCGGACAGGCCAAGAGGCGCGCCGGCTCGGAACGTGTCACACCGAGAATCTTCGGGCCGAGAAGTTCGGGGAAGATGCGCCCGAAGTATGCCCGTAGTTGGCATCCGTAGGTCACGAGGGCGACGCGGCCCTTGAAGCGGTCGTCGGAAAGCAACAGGATGATCGCCACCGCGAGAACGCCGCCGAGGCTGTGGGCGGACAGGATCAACGTCCGCTGCCGCGGCTTCTCACCCGTGACCGGTGTGTCCAGCCAAGCGCGGCAGTAGTCGAGCAGTTCGGGCACCGCCCGCTGCGCGTAGCACGGGGGCCCGAAGGGGTGCGCCGCGCGAGGCAGGAAGCAGATGAGATCCCACACGATGCCGAGCGGACGTCCCCGCCGAGCGCCCTTGCCCGCGATTGCAGCGCCGATCAGGGCTGCCGCGCTGACACCCAACAGCCGGACATCCGGCAGTATCCCGTAATCCTCTTTGAACGCACCATTGGAAAGCATCAGGGCGAGAACGAGACCCGTGGACAGCGCCAAGCCGGCGACAGCCGCAACAACCGCGGCCATGGGCTCGGCTCGGTGCGCCGCAGCAGCCAGTCGACGTTTCCGACACCGCACATACGGCAGACGCCACCAACTGACCCAGCGGAAAGCCTTCAGGCACCATTTCAGACACCGCTTCTGCTCGAATCGGGTGACTCTGTTGCTATCGAAGATCGCGGCCAGACGAGCCGATCTCTGCGGGTCGGGCGGTATCGAGTTGTCCAGTGGGGGCTCGATGGGCGTGCGACAGCAGAACACAGTGCGCACCAGAACCAGGACGACCAAGAGCAACAGCGCGACGATCACCGGTGCCAGAGTCGTCGCAAAACTCACGTAAAGCGGGGGCGCCGACATCCACTCGGCGTCGTTGATCCGAATGTTGCCGTCGCCGAGCAGAGCCGCGCCGACCATGACGAACACCGTCGACAACAGCAGAGCCGCGAACAGCGCCAGTATCAACAGGACGCCGGGAGCTGTGCCGTTCCAGGCTTTGTCGTTGTGGCGGGCACGCGATCGATACAGCCGGGTCAGCCACACCGCTGCAATCACGACGAGCGCTGTCGCGAGCACGGCGTCGAGAACTTTGTATGCGGGTCCGCTGAGGATCTTGAGCTGGTGTAGGAGAAGGACGACGCCGCCAAGAACCACTGGCACCGCGAGAACTAGGTAGGAGTTCTTCCGTTGCCACCGCCAGCCAAGTGCTGCTACCGCGATGACCAGGAGGACGAAGACCAACGCGCCGGGTATGAACGAGAGTCCGGCCATCGGGTTCGGCTCCAACGGGGTGGGCCAGGAAGCGAGCGCGACAGTCTGCACGACGAACAAGACGATGCTCGCACCAAAGAGCGCCCACGCTGATCGCTTCCGCCCCTCGGTGAGGGCGTTACCTTCGGTGACCAAAGGCATGTACGCAATCAGCGCGACGCAGCCGACAAGTAGGGGCAGCGACACGGCAACCACTGCAGCGCCCACCCACAAGTGACCGGTGAACCACATCTGGCCGGTCCAGAGCGCGGTGAGCGCGATGCCCGCGGCGGTGTGAACCAGCGCGTTGTGTTCGGAGAGATCAGCGTTGTCCCAGAATTCCGGGTCGCCGAATTTCCAGACGCTCTTCGGCGCCGCGTCGCGCTTTCCAAGCGATTGCAGCTTCGGTGCCGAGATTCGTGCGCCGCGGTCATAGCGCACGCGACTCCACTTCGCCAGGCCGAGCAGTCCCAGCATCGCCAGCAGCGGCGCCGCCGAAAGTATCGCCACTCGGCAGCCGGGTTGGACATGGCCGAGCCATTCGATCCACCTCGGAAGCTGCGGGGCCGTCGACCCGGGCTCGAGGGCCGTGGCGAGTCGACCGGCCGCCATGTCGAGGCTGACAGAACACACCGACGATGCGAGGAGCAGCGTGAGACCGAGGGAGAAGATCCGGGCCCATCGAGCCGTGCCGCGGGTACTGTCCTCGAATTTGTTGCCGGGCATGGTGAGGCGCCGCGACCAGTACGCGACATTTGCCAGTCCAAACGGCATCACCGCGATCCAGGCGGCTGACCCCAGCGACTGAGCCAACCCTACGAACGGAATGCGGGGGATCGGCGTCATGCGCGCAAGGCCGCCCCACGACAACGCACGCACGAATACTGACTTCTTCCGCACCCCGTACACGCCGACCAATGGATCGCCGTATTCCTCTTGAATGGCGTAGAGCATGCTCGTCGGCGGCGTGTTGTTCACGCCATGGATACGTAGCTCCAGCAGATCGTCATCCCCCATGTGATCGTTGTACACCCAAAGAGACTGGGGGAGAGCCCATTTGCAGCACCGGACTGAATCATCACGCGGTGATATGGACATCGGGAACCCGGAGATCGAGTCGACACCGAGGTCGCAGCGGCCCTCGGGCTAGCGCGACCGCCCGAACCGCCGCTTGGTCTTGGGTGGAGCCTGCTGCGACTCCTCGAGCCATTCCTGCCACATCATGTCCGAGTTCTGTTGGACACGGTTGTTGGTGACGGTGAATCCGAGGATCTCGACTTGTGTTGTCGCCCAACGTATGAGCGAGCTGTCGGCCCCGACCTCCTGGGCGAGCAGCAACCTCTCGGCGTCGTCGAGCTTGTCGCTGAAGTCCTGCATGGTGTTGTTCAGGCGATAGAAGGGCACTGCGCCTTCGAATTGCCGACACAGGTCGGTCAGTTCCCGCCGTGCTCTGTCGAGGAACGCATCGGAGGCGGCGTCCGTGGTGACGACGACGACGTGGTCCGGCTCGACCTCGACCGCCGGCGCCTCGGCGTGGCCCAAGAGCTCGGGGTACTTGGCGCGCAGCGCCTCGAGCTCCGCGGTGGCCGCCAAGGCTTTCGTGCGCCACCATTCGAGGTGATACCCGACGAGCTGCGCCTCACAGTCGGGGCACAGCGCGTCGGCAGCGTCTATGTGCGTCGACGCGGATGCGGCTCCTATCGCCACACCACAGAGGGTGTGGTCGTCGCGCGCGTTCAGATAGTCCACGTGGTGCACCACAGAACCAGACGGCTCTCGTAGATAGCGATGGGGCGGTTGCACTACTCGTAACTTAGATGAGCGAGCCAACGGATATGCGGGATTGCTCAGGCTCGGTCGTCGCGGGGATCCATCGGTCGGGTTTGTTAAGTTAATGGAAATTCCGCCCTGAGGAGGCCCGATGGCTGATGTGTTGAGCGACTTTCGGCGAAAGGCGCAGCATGCGTCCGAGTCGGCACGGGCCGTCCGTCGGCTCGCCAACGCGGGCATCCTCGATGTGACGGACCTGCGTTCGACCCTGCAGGCCGCCAAGCTCGCGCCCGTGTACGGCCCGCAGGCGACGATGGCCATCATGGGCGGCCGCAGGTACGCCACCCTGCCCGCGATCGTCGACGAACGCGGCACGCTCACCTACAAGCAGGTCGATGACCAGTCGTGGGCGCTCGCGCACGGCCTACAGGCTCTCGGCGTCGCGCAGGGTTCCGTCGTCGGCGTCCTGTGCCGCGACCACCGGGGTCTCGCCATCGCGATGGCGGCATGCGGCAAGCTCGGCGCCCGGATGGTGCTGATGAACACCGGGTTCGCCAAGCCGCAGTTCGCCGAGGTCTGCACACGCGAGAACGTCAGCGTCATGCTGCACGACAGCGAGTTCCTCGATCTGCTCGACGCGCTGCCCGCCGAACTGGGGCGGGTGTTGATCTGGGTCGACGACGGCGTCGACGTGCCGCCCGGGGCGCAGACTCTCGACCACATCGTCGCGGCGAACTCGACCGAGCCACTGCCGCCGCCGACCAAGTCCGGCGGGTCCGTCATCCTCACCAGCGGCACGACCGGATTGCCCAAGGGTGCGCCGAGAGACTCGGTGAACACGCTCGCGACGGCGCAGATCGTCGACCGGATCCCGTTCCCTCGCAAGGGAACCATGGTCATCGTGTCGCCGATCTTCCACAGCACCGGCTGGGCCACCTATGGCGTGGGTGCCGCGTTGGGCAACAAGGTGGTGACCACTCGGCGGTTCAAAGCGGAGGCGACGCTGCAACTCATCGCCGAGCACAAGGCCGACATGCTGGTCGCCGTCCCGACGATGCTGCATCGGATCGTCGAGCTCGGGCCCGACGTCATCACCCGCTACGACACATCCTCACTGAAGGTCATCCTGATCGCCGGGTCGGCGCTGAGCCCCGAGTTGTCCACGCGGGTGCAGGACACTTTCGGCGACGTTCTGTACAACATGTACGGCTCGACCGAGTGCGCGATCGCGAGCGTCGCCACACCTGAAGAACTGCGCGCCGCGCCGGGCACCGCGGGCCGGGCTCCGGTGACGTGCGAAGTGGTGCTGTATGACGAGAACGACCGACGGGTCGAGGGCGCCAATCGCCGCGGCCGCATCTTCGTCCGCAACGGCGCGCCGTTCTCCGGATACACCGACGGCAGGAGCAAGCAGATCATCGACGGCTACATGTCCAGTGGTGACATGGGCCATTTCGACGAGAACGGTTTGTTGTTCGTCGACGGTCGAGACGACGACATGATCGTCTCCGGCGGTGAGAACGTCTTCCCTCAGGAGGTGGAGAACCTGCTCGAGGAGCGGCCCGACGTTGCCGAGGTCGCCGTGGTGGGCGTCGACGACGTCGAGTTCGGAAAGCGGTTGCGCGCCTTCATCGTCTCCGAACCTGGCGCGGAGCACGACGCGGCGGCGATGAAGCAGTACGTCAAGGACAACCTGGCCCGCCACAAAGTGCCACGCGATGTCGTGTTCGTCGACGAGCTGCCTCGCAACGCGACCGGGAAGCTGCTGCGGCGGGTGCTCGTCGAGATGGACGTCGACGGCTGAGGGGCGCTTCAGCGGGCGTATAAGCGAAATGGAATAGGGTCTGGCAGCGGAGCCCCCATAGCCCAATTGGCAGAGGCAGCGGACTTAAAATCCGCCAAGTGTCGGTTCGAGTCCGACTGGGGGCACCGGAACGCCTGCAGGGGCTCACTATTTCGAGACGAACTCTCCCCATACGGCGCCCGTGAGGTTCTTGGCGGGGACGGTGACTTTGCACCAGCCGTTGTTGGCGTCTTCCGGGTCGGCGGGGTTCTGGATCGGGCACGGCCCGTTGAGCGTCACCGCATCACCCTTGATCAACTCGGCGATGACCGTGCCGTTGCCACCCGGCACGTCATACAGCTGGACGTTGTCGGTCACCGTGTGGCCGGCTGGCGGAGGCGGGTTCTGCTTCGGAGCTCCGCCCAGCGGCTCACCCGGCGTCACGTCAAGAACCACATCCGGCGCGGGAGCGCACTTTTGGCCGACCGGAACGGTCTTGGTGGGCGAGTCGGGCGGGCACTTGATCGGTTCCGGCGGCGTGTACGTGTAGTCGGCATACTTCGTGCACCAGTCGCCCTCGAAATCCTTCTTGCGACAGGCCTGCACCCCGAACGTGAAATTCGAGTTGGGGTCGACGTCGAGATTCCAGCTCACAACCTGACCGTTGATGCAGTGGTAGGGATATTCGTTCTGGGTTCCGTTGATCATCGTGTGTAGCGCGTCGACGACGTAGTCGCCGTTGACCCGCGGGCAGCCGCCCATGGTCACGCATTTGACGCGACCATTGGTGTTGTCGAGAAAGCAGTCGATGTCGAGTCCGTTGCTCAACGGAAGGCTGTTGGCGGCCGGAGCGACAACCACCACTGCCGCCCAGCACAGCAAGCTCACAGCGGCGACTTCGGTGCTTCGTTTCAGAGCAGCCTTTATGTGCATCGTCATGAGTTCGCTCCGTTCGATAGGGCGCTTCGCGCGTCATGACGCGTTGTGTCGACGGTATTCAGTGTGTGGGAGCCAAGAAATAGGGCGTTTCCCTATCGTTGGGTCACTCGGTGGCGCGGCATTGACGGTGTCGACGCTCGACCCGTTATCCGAGGCTCCGCTGGCAATGACCTGCCCGTCCCCCGCGAATCCCCTAATCCCTAGCGGTGCCGATGTACAGGATCCCCGTATGTCACCTAAGAGGACGGGTCACATCCCCCTGTTTGGTGGCGGTCGGCCTACCTAACGTTGCGGTCAGTAGCACGGCCCATCCAGCAATGGTTCTCGAAATCAACGCGAAAGGCTTCACACGCATGGACTCCGTCATCCAGTACGTCCTTCAGCTCTTCAGCAACGAGATGGCTGCCCAGCAATTCGCCGCTGATCCGGAGGCGGCACTGGCAGACGCCGGTCTTTCGGGCGTGACCGACGCGCAATTGCAGACGGCTGCCGCGACCGCGGTCCCCGGCCTGGTCCTCGGTGCCGGTAACCCGGTCGCAAGCTTGCAGCAGGCGGTGTCGAGTCAATTCGGATTCGACAGCGCGATCGGCGGCGGCCTCGAAGCGGGTGGCGGCCTGGGCGCCGGTCTCGGCGGTGCTGTCGAGACAGGGCTTGACGCTGGACTTGGACTCGGCGGAGGACTGGTGGGCGGGCTGGCGGGCGCCGTCGACACCGGCATCGAAGCCGGGCTGCAGACAGGAATCGGTCTGGGGGCCCAAGTCGCGGGCGGTGTGGAAGCAGGCATCGAAGGCGCCGCCGGTTTGGGCGCAGGACTTGCGGGTGGCCTCGGCGGCGGTTTCGGGCTCGGCGGTGGTGTCGAAGGTGGCGCCGGTGGCGGTTTCGGGATCGGTGCCGGAGCGGAAGCTGGTGGCGGTTTTGGTGGTGGCTTTGGCCTTGGTGGCGGCGCTGAGGCCGGCGGTGGACTTGAGGTCGGCGGTGGCGCTCATGCCGGTGGTGGTTTCGACGGTGGCTTCGGCTTGGGCGGTGGCGCTGAAGCCGGCGGCGGCTTCGACTTCGGTGCTGGTGCTGGTGGCGGTTTCGGGATCGGAGCCGGGGCTGAGGCTGGCGGCGAGTTCGGTGGTGGCTTCGGCCTCGGCGGTGGCGCTGAGGCCGGCGGTGGACTTGAGGTCGGCGGTGGCGCTCATGCCGGTGGTGGTTTCGACGGAGGCTTCGGCTTGGGCGGTGGCGCTGAGGCCGGCGGCGGTTTCGGGCTCGGCCTGGGCGGAGGAGCTGAGGCGGGTGCTGGCGGCCAGGTCGGTGGCGGCGCTCATGCCGGCGGCGGATTCGACGGTGGCTTCGGCCTCGGTGGCGGCGCTGAGGCCGGCGGCGGTTTCGGGCTCGGCGGCGGCGTTGAAGGTGGCGCTGGCGGAGGCTTTGGAGTCGGTGGCGGTGTCGGAGGAGGCGCCGAAATTGGTGCCGGTGCCGAGGCAGGTGCCGGTGGCCAGGTCGGTGGCGGCGCCCACGCCGGAGGTGGACTCGAAGGGGGCTTCGGTCTCGGCGGCAGGTTCGGCGGTGGCGCAGAAGGCGGTGCTCAAGCCGGCGGCGGCGCCGGAATCGGCTCAGGTGGAGCGTTCGGTGGCGGCGCCGGGTTCGGCGGAGCCATCCGCGAAGGTGCGCACCTCGGCGGCTCCGGACAGGCGGGCGCCGGGTTCGGCGGCGCGGTGCAGGGCGGCGGACAATTCGGTGGCGTCATCCAGGGTGGCGCGGCAGCGGGCGGCCAGGCAGGCGTTCACGCGGCCGCCGCGTCCGACGAACACCGCGATGCTCGCTCGACAGACAGCATTTCCGACCGGCCGACCGTCGGCGAGTCTGCTGCTGCTGGTGGCGGCCTCAATGCCGGTGTCCAGGGCGGCTTTTCGGGCGCCTCTTCGGCGGGTCTCTCCGGCTCGTCCCAAGGCTTCTCCGTCGGTCAGCAGAGTGCATTCGGCGGCAGCGCCGGCTTCGGCGCCAGCGGCAGCGGTTACGGCGGTGCGGGATTCTCCAACGCCGCATCGGCAGGCGCGACGGGCGCAGCCTCCGCCGGAGCTACCGGTGCGGCCTCCGCGGGACTGGGAGGTGCGTCGCTCAGCACGCAGGCAGCGGCCAGCGGCAACATCGCGGCAGCCGGCATCGTTGGTAACGAAAGCAGCGCAGCCACAGGACATTCCAACCTGCACGGAGGCGGCTCGCTCGCCGGCGGTGCCGATGCGGGTCTGGGCGGCGGCTTCTTCGGCGCTCCGGCCGCGAACCTCGGCGGTCAGTTCCAGGGCGGCGTCAGCGGTGGCGCGTCGGCTGGCGGTCACGGCGACATCCTCAGCGACGAGGCCGCGACCCTCGGCGGTCATTCCGGCGTCCACGCGGCGGGCGGCGTCAGCGGTGGCGCGTCGGCAGGCGGTCACGGCGGCATCCTCGGCGACGAGGCGGCGTCACTCGGCGGCCATTCCGGCGTGCAGACCGGAGCCGGAGTCAACGGCGGCGTCGCCGCGGGCGGCCACGGCGGCAGAGATGCAGACGGAAGCTCCGCTGTGAACACGCAGGGCGGCAACGGATCCGGTGTGATCAGTGACCACAGTTCGGCGGCTGCGGGTGGTGTCATCGATACATCCGGTTCGGCAGGCGGCGCGGGCCACGTCATCGACACCACCGGCTCGGTTGCAGGCGGGGCGGACGCTGGTTCGCACGCAGGAACTGTCATCACCGCGCCCCAGGTTCCCTCGCACGCGGAGACTCAGGGCGGCTCGGATGCTGGCCATTCGTCGGCGACGATCGAGGGGCACTCCACGCTGAGTTCGACCACCCACGTGGTGAGCGAGCCCGAGCCCGATCACTCGCAGGCCGAGCCGTCGCACACGTCGTCGACGTACGACGCGGGTCACGACTCGCAGCCGACGCATGCGGAATTCGACACCCACTCGTCGACACATACCGATATGGGCGGCCACGGTTTCTGACCCGAGAGCGGTGCAGGTGGCTGGCAGTCACCTGCACCGCCGCCGGGCCGAAATACTTAAGCGCAAACTCGAAAAGCTGTGGGTCACGCCGAATTGATCTGCTAATTCGAAAAAGCTTCGTTCCAGGCAACGTTGGCGCGGCAATTTGCCCTTTCTTTTCCTCGGTCAATCTCTCGATTTTGCTGTGCGCAGATTTACGCACGCGTAAGTTTCGGGCGATCGGCAATTGGAAGAGGGGCCTTCAATGCGGAATGCCACGTATGTCGAGCGTGCCGGCGGTTTAGCGGTTGCCTTTGGAATCGGCGCGGGGTTGTTCACGGTTCCCGTAGTCGCCGAAGCTCAGCCGGTCAACGATCGCTCGGTTGAGCCCTCCAGCGAAGTGCGTAGCAACAACGACCAACCTCCCGGGTCTGGTGCGCGGACGGGTATTCGAGGTCTTCTGAAACCGCAGCCCGCGTCGATCACCGCACCGCGAACGTCTTCAGCGGCGGCCGCACCGTCAGCACAGACCAACCGGAGCGCCCGCACGTCCGTGATCGGCGTGTCCATCAACGGCAAGTCGCTGATCGGAAACTCGGCCACGTCGAGTGAGGGCTCGATAGCCGTCGCCATCGGATTCAACAGCACCGCGTCGGCAACCGGTGGAACCGGAAACCTTGCCGTCGCCGTCGGCAACAAGAGCACGGCCACCGCGACGGGGACCGGCAACACAGCTACGGTCGTCGGCAGCAACAGCACGGCGACCGCAGCTGGCGGCAGCGGTAACACCGCCACCGTGAGAGGCAACCGCAGCACTGCGATGGCAGGGGGCGGCAATGACAACACCGCTACTGCCACAGGGAACTCCAGCAACGCCTACGCGGGGATCAGCCCCACCGCAACGGGGGGCTATGGAAACAACAACAACACGGCCACCGCGACCAACAATGGGCGAGTCGCCGGGAGCATCACAGCGTCCGCCGGCGTCGGCGTCAACAACAGCAACAACAGTGCCGCTGTCACGAACGAGGGCACCATTTCCGGCAACGTCACCGCAACCGCAGGCGCAGCAGGCGGCGTCCCTGCGGGCGCGAACGGAAACAACACCAACAATGCGGCCACCATCACCAACACCGGCAGCATCACTGGCCAGGTCAATGTGACAGCGGGTGGCAGCGCCGGGAATATCAATAACAGCGCAACCCTCATCAACAGCGGCTCTATCACCATCATTGGCACCACATATGACTTGGAAGCCAAGGATGGCACAGCCACTGTGCCGGTCAACTACGTCGTCACGAACGGTGGTGACTTCAGCATCATTGTCATTCCGGAGCCCAGCGCGCGCACGGGCACTTGCACTGGGAGCGCAACGGAGTGTGTCCTGTTTGCGGTTTCCGGAGTATCCGCCAACTGAACGCCGCATGTTTGCCCAATGGTCGCCGACGAATGTGGTTGCTCTGTAATTCGCGCAAGCTGAATGCCAACGAGTCCGACTGGCTCGCCGGCTGATGACGTCGGGCCGGTGACGTGATCGCGAAAACTCTCGTATCCTGATCACGGTTCGCCTTGTCACGACCGGAGGAGTAAGCGATGCGCGCGCGGCTGTCCACGAATCGGGCACTCACAGGGCTGGTGGCGGTGCCCGCGTTCGCAGCTGCGATCGTCTGCGGCATGCCTGCCGCGGGCGCCATCACTGACGAGGATCAACGTTTCGTCGACTACGTCGCCGAGATCAAGGTGCCCACCAACTCACCCGAAGAGGCGATTCAGGTCGGACGCGAGGTCTGTCGAACCATGGATGCCGGCCAACTCGAGCCCGCGCGCACTCTGCGGGGAATGGTGAGCACGCTGACGGGCAAGGGTCTCGAAAAGGGCCAGGCCGTCCAGTTCATCCGGGCCGCGGTCGCCACCTACTGCCCGCAGTACACCGCCATCGTCGGACGCTGAACAATCTTGAATCGCGCCTGTCGATGAGTTCTGCGCTGCGCCGAAGTCTAGGTGTGTGACAGAGGGCGAATCGTCGCCCGACACGACGGAGGCGGTATGAGCAGAACGAACCTTTCGATGTCCATCTCGGCCGACGGATATGTGGCCGGACCTCAGCAGAGCGAGGAACACCCGCTGGGAATCGGCGGCGAACTCCTGCACGAATGGCATATCGGACCCGCCAAGGAGCACCCGGTCAACCGTCAGGTCGCCTCCGAGATGCTCGACGGAATGAAGGCAACGATCATGGGCCGCAACATGTTCGGGCCCGTTCGTGGGGAGTGGAATGATTCGCGATGGCAGGGCTGGTGGGGCGACGAGCCGCCCTACCACTGCCCGGTCTTCGTGCTCACCCACTACGAACACGACCCCATCGAACTCGAAGGAGGGACGACGTTCCACTTCGTCACCGGCGGAATGGAATCCGCTTACGAGAAGGCCACCGCCGTCGCCGACGGTGGGCCTATCTCGATTGCAGGCGGTGCGTCATGCGCTCGCCAGGCGATCACCGCCGGGATCGTCGACGAGATCGATCTCCAAGTGAGCGGGCACATTCTGGGCTCAGGGGAGCGGTTGTTCGACGGCTTCGAGCCGGGGACGCCCGCGCTCGAACTCGTCCGGGTTCTCGAGGCGCCCGGGGTTGCTCACCTTCGGTATCGCGTCACCAGGTGAACGTTGAGGCTCAGACGCAGTCGACGCACACCTGTTGGTCGCCGCGCTGAAGGGCCATCCGATTCTGGTGCTGCACGAGGAAGCATGACGAGCAGGTGAACTCGTTGGCTTGCCGCGGAATCACGCGAACAGTGAGTTCCTCGGCGATGTCTGCGTCGGGCAGGTCGAAGGAGTCGACCACCTCGTCTTCGTCGATCACCGCCGTATCGGCCGCCGTCCGCCGCCTGGCCGTCAACTCTTCCAGCGACTCGTCAGCTGTGTCTTCGGTGTTCTTGGTGCGTGGGGCGTCATAGTCGGTCGCCATGAAGGATCCTTCCCTCTCAAGTCTGTCGCAGGGGAAACGCCGCGAGTGCTTCCGCTGTTCCCCAAAGCGAGCAATCCGAACCGTCGGTCGTCGAGGTCACTGCGTTCCCGCCAGCTGGCACACCCTGACCTGGTTTTCAGCCGCGTCGAGATCCCGTCGAGGTTTACTCTCTGGCAATACCTCACAGCACGAGGAGGCGTCATGATCATCGCCATCGGTCTGTATCAGGGCTTCACCACGCTCGACGCGATCGGCCCGTACGAGATCCTCGCCTACCTGCCCGACGCGGAGGTCGTCATCTGCGCCGAGAAGACGGGCGTCGTCGACGATCACAACGATCTCATCCACTTGCGGGTCGACACGACCTTCGCCGACGTCCCGCAACCGGATGTGCTGTTGGTGCCCGGCGGCCCGAACGCCGGCACGCTCGCGCGCGAGGATCATCCGATCGTCGACTGGATACGGCAGGCGCACCCGCACACCACGTGGACGACCTCGGTGTGCACGGGCGCGCTGCTACTGGGCGCCGCCGGGTTGCTCGACGGATTGCCCGCCACGACTCACTGGAGTGCGTATGACGAACTCGCCTCCTATGGTGCGCAACCAACAGAGCAGCGGGTCGTCACCGCCGGGCGCATCGTGACGGGCGCCGGGGTCTCGGCAGGCGTCGATCTCGCGCTGACACTCGCCGCGGACATCGCCGGACCCGAAGTGGCGCAGACCATTCAGCTCGCCATCGAATACGACCCCCATCCTCCGTTCGACGCGGGCTCTCCTTCGAAAGCACCCAGACCGATCTACGAAATGGCGGTCGCGGCCCTCGGAGACTGACTTGCACACTGCGGGTATGTCCCCCGCGATTGCGGGTATCCGACCGCCATGTTGAACCGCGCAACTGCTGCCGTCGTCATGTTCGCCGCGCCTGTCGCCGTCCTCGCAGGGTGCAGCAACAGTCAGACGGGCAGTGATCAGACCAGCAGCTCATCGACCTCCTCTGTCGCCGGCGAGCAGACCATCAAGGCCGAGTTGAAATCGGCCGACGGCACCTCGGTCGCCAACGCCACCATCGACTTCACCGACGGATTCGCCGAGGTGACGGTGGAGACGACCGGTGGCGGAAGTCTCTCTCCGGGTAGTCACGGGATGCACATCCACTCCGTCGGCAAGTGCGAGCCCAACTCCGTCGCGCCGAGCGGCGGCCCGGTGGGGAACTTCAACTCCGCAGGCGGTCACCTCCAGGTGGGAGGGCGCACCGAACATCCGGCGAGCGGCGACCTGACACCACTCAACGTGCGCTCGGACGGTTCCGGGAAGGTCGTCGCGACCACCGACGCATTCTCCGCAGATGATCTGAAGGGGCCCGAGGGAAGTGCACTGATCATCCATGAAGGTCCCGACAACTTCGCCAACATCCCGCAGCGGTACACCCACGACGGGGTCCCCGGCCCGGACGCCGAAACGCTGGCGACCGGTGACTCCGGCGGGCGAGTCGCTTGCGCGGTCCTCGCGCCCGCATCCGCCACGTCGTCCACGTCTGTCTCCACCAGCACGTCGACCGTGACCGAGACGACGGCTGTTCCCGCTCCGCCGCCCACCAGCACGACGGCAACCTCGACGCCGCCGTCGACCAGCACGACCACCGTCACCACCACGACGTCGTCGAGCTCGCCGACGACGACGTCGCCGCCGGAAAGCCCGGCGCCTGGCGCCTGACAGCGGTCGGTGACGACGTTGCTCGCGCCAACCGAGTCGAGCGAGCAGGAAGCGGAGATCCGCGCGGAGTTCGCGTCCATCCCCGCACAGGGGCTGATCGTCGGCTCTCCGCAGCAGTGCGTCGACCGCATCA
>DATEIG010000597.1:0-8806 GCA_035279185.1 Mycobacterium sp. | reverse complement strand
CGGCTTCGTCTTCGGTGACGTCCAGCACCGGAGTGTCCATACTGTAAAGGTTACAGTAGGAAACTCGACGCTGGTAGGGCCCGGGTCAGGCGTCCTCGCTGAGCGCCTGCTCGCGGGCCCACCGGTAATCGGCCTTGCCTGCGGGACTGCGCTCGATGGCCGGCCGGAAGACCACGGCCTTCGGCAGCTTGTAGCGGGCGATGACGCTTGCGGCGTGGTCGATCAGCTCCTGCGCGTCGGCGGTGGCGCCGTCGACGAGGGCCACGACCGCGACGACCTCCTGGCCCCACCGCTCGCTCGGCCGCCCGGACACCACCACATCGCGCACGGCGGGATGTGACAGCACGGCGCTCTCCACCTCTTCGGCGAAGATCTTCTCGCCGCCGGAGTTGATGGTCACCGAATCTCGTCCCAGCAGGGCGATTCCACCCTCGGCGAGGTGGCGCGCGCGGTCGCCGGGGATCGAGTACCGCACGCCGTCGATGACGGGGAACGTCTTGGCGGTCTTGGTCGCATCGCCCTTGTACCCGAGCGGTACATACCCCCGCTGCGCGAGCCAGCCCATCCCCTCGTGCCCGGGCTCGAGGATCGAGTCGAGGGTCTCCGAGGCCACGCTGGTGTCGGGCCCGGCGTTGAACGTGCCCGTCGACACCGCGCCGGGGGCCGACATGTGGCTCATCTGGATGCCGGTTTCCGACGACCCGACGCCGTCCATGACGATCAGGTTCGGCTTGATGTCGATGAGCCGCTGCTTGGCGGTCGGCGTCAGCAGGGCACCGCCGTTGGCGATCACCGCCAGCGAGGACACGTCGGCGGTGCCTTTCTCGATGGCGTCGGCGATCGGCCTTGCCATCGCGTCGCCGACGACCTGGATCGTCAGGATCTTCTCCCGCTCAACGGTCGCGACGACCTCGTCGGCGTCGAACTTTCCCTGTGCAGCAGGGAAAACCACCGTCTGTCCCGTCGTCAACGCCGTCATGACGGCCCATTGCGCCGCGCCGTGCATGAGCGGGGGCAGCGTGAAGATCTTGGTGCCGGGGTTCTCGGCGACGCGTTTCGCGATCTCGTCGTAGGAACCCGCGGTCTCGCCGGTGTACATGTTCCTGCCGCCGAAGGAGGTCATGAAGATGTCGTGCTGACGCCACAGAACCCCTTTCGGCATCCCGGTCGTGCCGCCGGTGTACAGCACGTAGAGGTCGTCGGGTGACGGTTCGACCGGCGGCGGCTCTGATGGACCGGAGCCGACGATCGATTCGTAGTCGACGGCCCCGTCGAGCAGGTCGTTGCCCGAATCGTCGGCGATCTGGATCAGCACCCTCAGATGCGGCAGGTCGGGCAGGACTTCGGCGACCCGCGGTGCGAAGGCGGCGTGGTAGAGCAGCGCGGAGGCACCGGAATCGGCGAGCAGGTACTGCAGTTCGGCTTTCACGTACCGGTAGTTGACGTTGAACGGCGCGACGCGGGCCCGCCACGCGCCGAGCATGCCCTCGACGTACTCCGGCCCGTTGTAGGCGTAGAGGCCCAGCAGGTCCTGGCCGACCTCGTGGCCCGCCAGATCCTTGCGTTCGGTGTGGCAGCCCAGGCCACGCGAGTGCAGGAAGGCCGCGAGCCGGTTGGACCGCTCGACGATCTGCGCGAACGTGTAGCGGCGGTCGCCGCAGATGATGTATTCCCGGTCACCGATGGCGGAGGCGACGGCGTCCGCGGCGGCGGGGACGGTGAACTGCACTGTGGTCGAACCTTTCAGGGCTGGTGCGGCAGCAGCTTGATCATGAGGCCGTTCGCTTCGGATAGTACGGTGCCGTCGGCATCGGTCATGGTGGCGGTGATGAACGCCTTCCGGCCCTCGAGCCGCTCGATGTGCCCGCGCGCCACCAGGGGTTCGTCGATCGGGGTGACGTTCCTGTAGTCGACGTGGAGGTAGGCGGTTCGGCTGATCGGGCGGTCCGCGGCGGACACGATCATGCCGAAGTGCCAGTCGAAGAACAGCGGGATCACCCCGCCGTGCACCGCGTTGTTGCCGCCGACGTGGAAGCGGCTGAAGTGCCCCTCCATGACGACGCCGTCGGGACCATAGGAGGCGAGGGTCCACGGCGGGACGAGAGGATGACCGAGGCCCGGCAGATGCAGCGCCCGGCCCGCCGGGGCAACGCCTTGAGGCGCCCTGTGTCTCTCGAACCGCTCGCACAACTCCTCGACGCGCTGCGCACCGTCGGTCCACAGGTCGCCGTCGGGAGCGCTGGACACGACGATGTCCTGAAGTCGGCGCATCGCCGACATGAACCGCGCCATCTCGGGTGGCGCGTCTACGGGCTCGATCGGCGGGAAGCCGCGCGTCTCGTGGTCGGTGTCGGTCATACCGACGCGGGCACTTCGTAGAACTGCGTAGCCCACTTCCGCATGGCCATATACGGTTTCGCGTCCACCTTCGACAGCGCGGGGTGTTCGACGTATTCCTGGTAGCGCCAGATGTTCAGGTCGTCCCATACCGTGCCCATGTACTGCGCCTCGACCTTCTCGCGCACCGCATCGGGCGGAACGTCGGAGGTGTCGCCGGGAAGCCGCGGCCACCAGACCGAATAGAACATGTCGGAGTAGCCGTCCTCCACGGGCGTGCAGGCGAAGATCAGCCGGTGGTTCGACGACCCTTCGAAGGCGCTGATCGCGAAGCCCAGTCCGGAGAAGTGGCTGTGGATGTAGAGGGCCATCGCGTCCGGGTCGTCGCTGCGGGCGTCGGGCCACCCGGTGAGGAAGCGCCATTCCTCGTCGACGGCCTCCCAGTTGAGGCACACGGGCGTGACCGTCGCACCGTGCACGTAGTGGAAGTGCGCGGAGTCCGGCCCGTTCTCGGCGACGATCTGAGGATGCACGGGCTCATGCTCAGCGCGACGTGAAAACTCCGGATAAGGACGGTAATACGCGTCGGGGTCGGTGGGGAACTGCGGGAATTTGTGAAAGAGATCCGGCAGTTCCCACTGCGGATCCTTCCCGTCAGGCTGGTACCAGGCGAAGATCACGCCGTACTGTTCGCGCACCGGGTAGACGCGTAACCGCAACGCCTTGTTGGGTTTCTCGGGCTGATAGGGGATGTAGCGGTTGGTGCCATCGGGTCCCCAGCGCCAGCCGTGGAACGGGCATTCGACGCAGTCGCCGACGACCTTGCCGCCGTGTCCGATGTGCGCGCCGAGGTGACGGCAGTGTCCCGACATCACGTGCAGTTCGCCCGCATCGTCGCGATAGGCGACCAGGTCTTCGCCGAAGTACCGCAGCGGCTTCACGTCGCCGACAGCGATCTCGGCGGACCAGCCGATCATGAACCAGCCGGTGACCTTCCAGGTGAAGGGAACTTTCACAGGGCCTCCCGCAACGCCGAACCTCGCCAACGGAAGATATTACAGTATAGTTTTCGGCAGTTCCGCGGTCGTCGGCAGCGCGAGGAGGCGTGGCGATGTCAGGTGGTCGCTTCGACGCGATCGTCATCGGTGCCGGGTTCTCCGGTCTCTACGCGCTGCACCGGCTGCGGGAGCTCGGGCTGCGGGTCGTCGTGCTCGAGCGTGCCGACGAGGTCGGCGGCACCTGGCTGGTCAACCGGTACCCGGGTGCGCGCTGCGACATCGAGAGCATCGAGTACTCCTACAGCTTCTCCGACGAGATCCAGCAGGAGTGGGTGTGGACGGAGACGATGCCCGCCCAGCCGGAGATCGAGGCGTACCTCAACTTCGTCGCCGACCGGCTGGACCTGCGCCGCGACATCGCATTCGGCACCAACGTCGTCGCCATGACCTTCGACGAGGACACCGCAACGTGGTCGGTGAGAACCGAAGCGGGACAACAGTTCCTCGCGCCGTTCGTGGTGGCCGCGGCGGGCATCCTGTCCGCCCCACTGGAACCCGACATCGCAGGAATGGACACGTTCGACGGGACGTCGTTGTTCACCAGCCGGTGGCCCAGGGGCGACGTTGACCTCAGCGGCACGCGCGTCGGGGTCATCGGCACCGGATCGACGGGCGTGCAGCTGATTCCCGTCGTCGCCCAGCAGGCCGAACAGCTCACCGTCTTCCAGCGCTCGCCCGCCTACACGCTGCCGTGGACGGTGCGCGCCTTTGCGCCCGGTGAGCTCGACGAGATGAAGGCCCGCTACGGCGAGATCCGCGCGGCGCAGCGCGAGCACATGATCGGAGCCGCGCGGCTGTCGGCTTTCTCGGTGATGTTCGAGATGATGGCCAGCCCGCCGCTGAAGACGGCGTCGCGCGAAGACCAACTGCGCGCGATCGAGGCAAACGGCGTCATGGGCGCACTGAGTTGGGGCGACGTCTTCTTCGACATCGAGGCCAATCAGATGGCGGCCAGGCTCTACGGCGAAGCGGTGGCCCGCATCGTCGACGATCCGGAAACAGCGGCGTCGCTGACTCCGACGCACCCCTTCGGCTGCAAGCGCCCGATCATCGACCAGGGTTACTACCAGACGTTCAACCGCGACAACGTCGCGCTCGTCGACCTGCGCAAGGAGCCGATCCGCGCGGTGACGCCGACAGGCATCGACACCGAACAGGGTTCTTACGAGCTCGACGTGATCATCTACGCCACCGGATTCGACGCGATGACGGGCGCGCTGTCGCGCATCGACATCCGCGGACGCGCCGGTGTGTCGCTCGAGGAGTTCTGGTCCAATGAGGGCCCGCTGAGCTACCTGGGGCTGGCGGTCGCGGGGTTTCCCAACCTCTTCATCGTTCAGGCACCCGGAAGTCCGGCTCCGGCAAGCAATTTCGTCGCGGCTCTCGAGCAGCACGTGGAGTGGATCGGCGACTGCATCACCCATCTGCGCGCGGGCGGATACCGGACCATAGAAGCGCAGCCCGAGGCACAACACGAGTGGGTCGAGCACATCACCTCGCTCGTCGCACCGACGGTGCTCGTCCACCCCAGCTGCAACTCCTGGTACAACGGCGGCAACGTGCCGGGAAAGAAGCAGATGTACATGGGCTACACCGGCGGGATTCCCGAATACCGGAGACGGTGCGACGAGGTGGCCGCCGCCGGCTACACCGGATTCACGCTCGCGTAGCCATGGACATCTCGGAGCGGGCCTACCGGGTGGGTCGTGATTTCGCCGGCGTCCTTCCGCGCGCGCATGCGGCGCTGCGCGGCTCCGGTGACTGGAAGCCGTTGACGCCGACGGGTGCCCGTCAGCTGGGGGAGGTGGTCCTCGACGAACTCGCGCTCTCGGGGATGACGCTGACGGCGCCACCGCCGAAGCTGGAGCGGACGGTGACCTCGTGTGAGGCCGCCGCCGCGGAGCTGTCGGCGCTGGGGGTCGAGCGGGCACACGCGGACCCCGCACCGCTGACGGTGACATCCCTCCGCCGCCACACACTCGGCCGGTTGAGATACGAACGGCTGAGGTTCGAACACGATCCCGTGCTTCCGGACTCGTTGGCGCGCATCGGCCTCGGCGGTCCTGCGACGGCGGTCGCACACCTGTGCCGAACCGGAGACGACGCACGGCCGTGGCTGGTGTGGGTGCACGGCGCAGGACAGGGCCAGCCGATCGACCTCCTGTTCTCGCGGGCCCGCCGCATCCGCGACGAACTCGGCTTCAACATCGCCCTTCCGATCCAGCCGGGTCACGGGCCGAGGCGCAACGCGTGGCCGCCGTACCCGAACATGGATCCGCTGATCAATGTCGCAGGCATGATGCGCGTCGTGTCCGAGGTCCGCGCCCTGGTTCGGTGGCTGCAGCCGCAGGCGACGGTGATGGTGGTGTCCGGTGTGTCGATGGGAAGCCCGGTGGCAGCGCTGGTCTCGCATTTCGAAAAGGTCGACGGCGCCGCCGTTTACACACCGATCCTCGGCCTCAACGCGATGATCTCGCAGCATCTCGGCCGGTGGGGTCCGTCCGTGGACGAGACCATCGCGCTGCTCGGATCCGATACCGTCGCCGCGGTGGCGTCCGTCGTCGATCACACGACGGTCGAGCCGACGGCGCCGCCGCACGGCCGGCTGATCGTCGGTGCGTGGCACGACCGGATGGCGATGCGCGAGCCCGCCCAACAGCTGCACCAGCGGTGGGACGGAGAGTTGTTCTGGCACAAAGGTGGTCATGTCGGACACCTCTTCGCGCGCGGTGTGCAGGGCGCCTCGGAAAGGTTCCTCGGCCGGCTCAGCGCTTCCGGGCTTGCGGGTTGACGCAGTGCGGGGGAACGCTGCCTTGCGCGATCGCGACGGCGTTGTCGGCACACAGTTCGGCCATCCGGGCCCGCACCTTCGTCGTCGCGCTGCCCAGGTGCGGTAGCAGCACGACGTTGGGCAGATCGGCGAGGCCGGGAGTGAGCCGCGGCTCGTGTTCGTAGACATCCAGACCGGCGCCTGCGAGACGCCCACCCTCGAGCGCGTCGACCAGCGCGGCCTCGTCGACGATCGGGCCGCGTGCGGTGTTGACGAGGATGGCCGTCGGCTTCATCGCCGCGAGCACGTCGGCGCCGATGAGGTGCCTCGTGGAGGGCGCCATGGGTATGTGCACGGACAGGAAGTCGCTGTGCTCGATCAGTTCGGGCCACGTGACCTGACGCGCCCGATATGGCAGATCGGCGACGTCTGATTCGTCGAGGGTGCGGCCCGCGGGGGGGTGCGAGCAGAACATGACGTCCATCCCGAAGGACGCCGCGCGCTGAGCGGTCGCCCGCGCGATCCGTCCGAAGCCGACGAGGCCGAGCGTCGCGCCCGAGACGTCCTGTCCGAGTAGCAGATCGGGCTTCCATCCGGTGAACTTGCCGGAGCGGGTGAACTGATCGGCCTCGATCGCGCGCCGGGCGGTCGCGAGTATGAGGAGCATCGCCAGATCGGCGGTGGCGTCCGTCAGCACACCGGGTGTGTTGCCGATCAGGATGCCGTTGGCCGTCGCGGCGGGGACGTCGATGTTGTCGTAACCGACGGCGTAGTTCGAGATCCCGGCGAGCTTGGCCTCTGACAGCACTTCGGCGTCGAACCGGTCGGACAGTTGCGCGACGATCACGTCGAACTCTCCGGAGCGGCACGCCTCGCGCAGTTCGTCAGGCGTCGGCGGTGTCTCGGGGATGTGCACCAGGCCCGCCGCGCGCAACGTCGTCATCCCGGGTTCCGGGATGGGGTAGGTGACGAGGAAAGCGGGCTCACCCGTCACTGGGAACCGGCCTGTTCACCATCGCCGTCAGCCTAGACGGTGGCCCGTGTGACAGTGTGGTCCCGGCCCGGGCAACCTCGACCCGAGTCGACGAGATCGGCGCAGTGGAGGTGTTCGCGTGACCAGAACCGCTCGCGAAGTGGTGGAGCTCTACAACCTCGTGGTCTGGAACGAGCGCGACTTCGCCCTTGCCGACGAGTTGATCGGCGATACCGTGATCCGCCACGAGGTGGGGGAGTCGACGACGCTCACCCACGAGCAGGCCGTGTCGCGCATCGTCGACCGCTGGGAGATGTTCAGCGCCATCCGCTTCGAGCTGAACCTCGTCGTCGCGGGCGACGACGGTGAGCACGTGGCGATCGTGTACCAGTCGCCGATGGAGCTGAAGGACGGAACCAGAATCGACGTCGGAAGTATGGAGATCTTTCGCGTCGTCGAGGGCAGAATCACCGAGGTCTGGAACTGTGGCTACAAACAAGGGATCTGGCAATGAGCGGACGGGTACTCGATGAGCTCGGCTTCTACCTGCTGGCGGGAGCGGGCGGCGAAGGCCCGTCGACCCTGACGGCGGAGGCCCGACGCGGCGAGGAACTGGGTTTCGGCACAGGCTTCATCTCCGAGCGGTGGAACGTCAAGGAAGCGTCCTCGCTCGTCGGCGCCGCACTCGCCGTCACCGACCGCATGCAGATCGCAACGGCGGCAACGAATCACAACACGCGACATCCACTGATCACCGGGTCGTGGGCAACCACGATGCATCGGCTGTCCGGGGGCCGGTTCACGCTCGGCCTCGGCCGTGGCATCGCGGCGATGTATGCGGCGTTCGGTATCCCGTCGGTGACGACCGCGCAGATGGAGGATTTCGCGCAGGTCATGCGCAGACTCTGGAATGGCGAGGTGATCTTCAACCACGACGGGCCGATCGGCAAGTACCAGGTGCTGTTTCTCGACCCTGACTTCAAGGAGAACATTCGGCTGGCGTTGGTGGCGTTCGGCCCCAACACCCTTTCCCTCGGCGGTCGCGCCTTCGACGACGTCATCCTGCACACCTACTTCACGCCGGACACCTTGCAGCGGTGTGTCAAGACGGTGAAGGACGCCGCCGAACAGGCGGGTCGCGACCCCGACAGTGTGCGCGTGTGGTCCTGCTTCGCGACCGTCGGTGACCACCTCCCCGAGGAACTGCGGCTGAAGAAGACCGTCGCTCGGCTGGCCACCTACCTGCAGGGCTACGGAGACCTGCTCGTCACCACCAATGGCTGGGATCCCGCAGTGCTGCAACGCTTCCGGGAGGACACCGTCGTCACCTCCATTCCTGGAGGCATCGATCACAAGGCGACGGCCGAGCAGATCGAGCACATTGCGACGCTGATTCCCGACGAATGGCTGGAGCCCGCCGCCACCGGAACGGCGCAACAGTGTGTCGACCGCATCCGCAAGGAGTTCGACTACGGCGCGGACGCGTTGATCATGCACGGTGCGACGCCCGACGAACTCGAGCCGGTTGTCGACGCGTACCGGGCGGCAGACGTCAGGGCGTGATGACGGTGCGGCTCACCGGCTCGGCGGCGGCCTGCCTGCTGTAGACGCCGCGCTGCAACGCCGACAGCAGCGCGTCGCGGGTCTCTTCGGGATGGATCAGGTCGT
>DATEIG010000596.1:0-3491 GCA_035279185.1 Mycobacterium sp. | reverse complement strand
GCAGCTCGCCGACGGTCCGGGGCAGATCATTAGATGGCATCACTACTCCACGCTACGACTGCTGCCCCGCGATGGCACTCGCTGCACCCTCGATACGCCTTACGCGTAAGTGACGCCCGCGCGGGAATATGTCATGCGCCTGCGGGCGGAAGCATCTGGAAGCCGGTGAGGATGGTCTCGGCGTCGCGCTTGTAGACGGGATTGTCGGGGTCGGCGCTCTGCACGGTGATCGTCATCGCGAAGGCGGTGTCGTCGGTGTTCAGCACGGCGGTCACCACCCTGGCCGGATGCGGGGGCAAAATGCCCAGCGTGGGCGTCGTGTAGTCGATCATCTCGGCGGGCAGCTCGCACAGCGTGGTCGGGGTGACCGACAGGTTCGTCGCGCCGACCGCGTTCGCCAGCGCGTCCTGCTGGGCGTCGAACACCTCGCGCGGCTCGGCGGCACCGCGGTGGCTCTCCAGCGTCACCACCGCCGTCGGCGCGAAGCCGTCGCGCGCGAGGCTCACGTTGCGCATCGTGAAGCGGATCAGGTCGGAGTCCATCAGCCTGACCCGCTCCCAGCCGTCGGGCTGCGGGATCGCCATGACGGGCTCTTCGTCGGTGCGTTCGGGGATCGTCGTCATGGGTGCGTCCACCGACGTGCAGTCCGATGCGGTGGCGGCCGCCTTGCCCATGTCCGGGGCCGCGACCACGCGGACGTCGGTGACGACGCGCGTGCACGCGGTGGTCAGCATCAGCGCGCAGAGAGCCGCCACCACTGGTCGCGCCGCCCTCGTCATGGACGGCAACCTATCAGTGGGCGAAGTGCCGCGCCTCCGGTCAGGATGTGCCGCGCCGATACCGAAGAAACATGTACCCGTCGCAGAGCAACGCGTGCGCAGGCGTCAGCGACGTGGGTAGCGGAAGACGGCTGGGTGGGCGGTCGCCCACGGGTTGGCTGCCGGCGAGCAGCGGAGCGATGGTCACGCAGATCTCGTCGACGGCGTCGGCCTCCACGAGCTGGTCGAGCACCGTTGGACCGCCTTCGCAGAGGATGCGGGTGAGGCCTTCGGCCGAGAGGGCACGGACCGCGGTGGCGAGATCGACACTGTCGTCGCCGGCGAGCACCACCTGAGAGTGTTTGTCCGGCGTCGCGCGGCGTGTTCTCGCCGCACGCTCACTGGTCACCAGAATCGGCGGCTGTGGCCCGTCGTACAACGTGTCAGGCAGCCGTCCGCTCTCACTGACGACGGCGATCGGTGGCGGAGCCGAACCGCGCCGATCTCCTCGCAGCCTCTCCTGGGCCTCGCTGAACCGTGCCGGGCCGTAGCCTTCGGCGCGGGCAGTGCCTGCTCCGACCAACACGACATCGGCGAAGGCACGGAGGTCGCGCAACAGGTTCTGGTCTGCGGGGCAGGACAGGGTTCCCGCCCGGCCGTCGAACGCTGCGGCGCCGTCAGCGCTGAAGATCATGTTGGCGCGCACCCCGTGAGGCGCGTCGGCGTAGAACGACGCCAGCTCGGAGGGATCGTCGAGCGTCCTCAGCTGAGTCACGCTTCGTGCCCCGGTTCGATGTCGCGGACGTCGGCGAAGGTGATCCATTCGGTGGACATGTCCGACGCGTTTCCGTCAGTTGGTTCCAAAAGGTGCGCAACGTGGTCGCCGACGTCGAATCGCTCGAGGATCCTGCCGACGAACCACGCCGAGGCATCGCGGAGAATTGGTAGGCCCATTGGCCCTGCGTCCCAGGCACATTGGGCGAACTTGTCGGTGTCGTCGCCGGTCGTTCCTCCGAACAGCTCTGCGGTGGCCGTGTGTGCACGGGGCAGCACATGAACGACGAGGTGGGTGGCTTGCTGGGCTGTCCGGTAGGTGCGATTTCGTTTCGACAGACCGACCAGAAACCGCGGAGGGTTGATGCTGGTCTGGCTGGCGAATCCGACAAGACACCCCGCCAGGGCACCCTCGTCACGATCCTCCCGAGTCGTCACGATGAAGATCGGGTAGTCGAGGGCCGAGACGACGTCCTCGAATGCCTCTGGCCCACTCATCGCTCGAGAATAGTTCGCTGTCAGTGCGCGAAGTGCCGCGCTCCGGTCACGTACAGCGTCACACCGGCTTTCGCGGCCGCCTCGGTGACGAGTTCGTCGCGCATCGATCCGCCCGGATGGACGATGGCCTTCACGCCCGCGTTGGTCAGCGTCTCCAAACCGTCGGGGAAGGGGAAGAACGCGTCGGAGGCCGCCACCGCGCCGCGCACCCGGTCACCGCCGCGCTCGACGGCAAGGCGAGCCGCGTCGACGCGGTTGACCTGGCCCATGCCGACGCCGACGGTGGCGCCGTTGGCGGCGACGACGATCGCGTTCGACTTCACCGCCCGGCAGGATCGCCATGCGAAGACGAGGTCGGAGAGCGTCGCGGGGTCGGCCGGTTCGCCGGTGGCCAGCGTCCAGTTGTTCGGGTCGTCGCCGGGCGCGTCGAGCGCGTCTTTCTGCTGGAGCAGCAGACCGCCGCTGATCGGGCGCGCCTCGATGCCCGCCTCAAGCGGTTCCGATGCGACGAGCACGCGGATGTTCTTCTTGCGCGCAAGGACTTCCACCGCACCGTCCTCGTAGGCGGGCGCGATGATCACCTCGGTGAAGATGTCGGCGACGGTCTCGGCCATCTCGACGCTGACGGTGGTGTTGGCCGCGATGACACCGCCGAACGCACTGAGCGGATCGCATTCGTGGGCCTTCCGGTGCGCGTCGGCGACCGATTCTGTGGAGATGGCGATGCCGCAGGGGTTGGCGTGCTTGATGATCGCGACGCAGGTCTCTTCGTGATCGAAGGCGGCGCGCCACGCCGCGTCGGCATCGGTGAAGTTGTTGTACGACATCTCTTTTCCGTGCAGCTGCTCGGCCTGCGCCAGGCCTGGCCATGCGGTGTCGTCGGTGTAGAGCGCCGCCTGCTGGTGCGGGTTCTCGCCGTAGCGCAGGACGCCGGTGCGGCGCCAGGTCTTGCCGAACCAGGCGGGCAGCTTCTGCGCGGGCTCCTCGGGAGCCAGCGTATCGCCCATCCAGCTTGCGACGGCGACGTCGTACTCGGCGGTGTGGCGGAACGCCAACGACGCCAATATCTTTCGTTCAGCCAGGGTGAACCCGCCCTCGCGGATGGCTGCCAGCACGCCGTCGTACCCTCGCGGGTCGACCACGACGGCGACGCTGGGATGGTTCTTGGCGGCGGCGCGCACCATCGACGGCCCGCCGATGTCGATCTGCTCGACGCACTCGTCCTCTCTGGCGCCCGAGGTGACGGTCTCGCTGAACGGGTAGAGGTTGACGACGACGAGGTCGAACGCCTCGATGCCGAGTTCTTCGAGGGCGGCGGCGTGTTCGGCCTTGCGGAGGTCGGCGAGCAGTCCCGCGTGGACCCGCGGGTGCAGGGTCTTGACACGGCCGTCGAGCACCTCGGGGAAACCCGTCAACTCCTCCACCGGAGTCACCGGAACACCTGCGCCCGCAATGGTTTTG
>DATEIG010000595.1:0-2185 GCA_035279185.1 Mycobacterium sp. | reverse complement strand
TCCGGCAGGTGCCGTCGCACGAACAGGATCACCAGGCCCAGCACCGGACCGATCAGGAAGGCCAGTCGCCAACCGAGGCTCAGGTCGATGACCTTGAGGAAGATGAACGTGCCGAGCGTGCCGAGAATCGCTCCACCCCAGTAGGTCCCGTTGACGGCGATGTCGACGCGGCCGCGGTAGCGGGCGGGGATCAGCTCGTCGATGGCGGAGTTGATCGCGGCATATTCGCCGCCGATGCCCATGCCCGCGATGAAACGCGTGATGTAGAGGAAGACGATCCAGCCGATGCCGTTGCCGAGGGTCAGGGCGGTGAGACCGCTGCCGACGAGGTAGACGCCCAGCGTGATCATGAAGAGGTTGCGCCGGCCGAGCTTGTCGGAGAGGCGCCCGAAGAACAGTGCGCCGACGACTTCGCCTGCCAGATAGACGGTGGCGATGAGCCCGACCGCCGCCGACGACAGGCCGAGCGTCTCCGGTTGGCTGAGGGTGTCGGCCACCGCGCTGGCCACCGTGATCTCGAGACCGTCGAGAATCCAGGCGATGCCGAGCGCGACGACCATTCGCGTGTGGAACGGCGACCAGGGCAGTCGGTCGATGCGGGCGGGAATCAAGCTTCGGATGACGGCCGGAGCCTCTGACTGCGTTGACACGTCGCCTCCTTGCGAAGAGGGCACTTGAGCCAAGAGGGCTTTCCCCCGACGTCGGCGTCGCAAACCTGCCCGCGTCCACCTCGAGGCGAGGCGCTACCGCTTTCGGGGCCGCCTTCTCGTGGCGGCCGGCTCGTCGGATCGCAGTTCGGCGTTCTCCAGCTCCAGGCGGGTGTTGTCCGACTCGAGTTCGCTGTTGCGCCGTTGGAGGTCGAGGATCTCGGCGACGCCGGCGATGTTGATGCCCTGCGCGACGAGCTCGCTGATCCGCCGCAGACGATCCAGGTCGTCGTCGCTGTAGCGGCGGGTGCCACCGTCGGTGCGCGCCGGGGTGAGCAGCCCGCGCCGCTCGTAGAGCCGCAGGGTCTGGGGGTCGATTCCGCTCAGCTCCGCGGCCACCGAGATGCCGTACACACCACGCGCGGAGCGCGGCTCCGGATCGCTCGACACTGGCGCCCCGATTCCTCTCGAAAATTGTCCGAGACATCCTTGCACGGATATGACCGTAGTGCTATAAGAAACCTATGGCAGTCGTCACAGATTGTCACACCGCCAAGATGGGTTAGGAGGAAGAATCATGTTGATGCGCACCGATCCGTTCCGTGACTTTGATCGCCTCGCCCAGCACGTTCTCGGCACGGCCGCCCGACCCGCGGTGATGCCGATGGACGCCTGGCGTGAAGGCGACACGTTCATCGTCGAGTTCGATCTGCCTGGCATCGAGGAGGATTCGCTGAACCTCGATGTCGAGCGCAATGTACTCACCGTGCACGCCAAGCGACCCGACCTGAATTCCGACCGGGAGATGGTCTCTGCCGAGCGGCCGCGGGGAGTCTTCAGCCGCCAGTTGTTCCTGGGCGACACCCTCGACACCGAGCAGATACAGGCCAGCTACCACGGCGGCGTCCTGCGGTTGACCATCCCGGTGGCCGAGAAGGCCAAGCCGCGCCGAATCAAGGTCGGCATAAGCGAGGAGAAGACCGCGATCAACGCCTGACCCAGCGGTCTCCTCAGTCGAGAGTTCCGTCAATGATGCTGACCGACAAGGGAGGTGATGGCCCAGGTAGTGATGTCCACAGCAGATGACGCCGCGCCGGCCCACGATGATCTGTGATCGCGCGTTGCCGCATCCGACTCGAGCACCGACGAGTCGACCGCGAACGCACTGCCACTCGAGGTGGCGCATCGACGTGGGCCGCACGCGACATCCGTGCTCTGCCCGACGGCCCATCTCGCGAACACCTCTGGATGGTCCGTCTCCTGCGGTGGCTCCCGGACCGCACCGGGGGCCACCGCTTTCACCACTCGAGGTACCGGCGATGGCGCGCGAAACTTTCGATCCGTACGCGGTGCTGGGCGTGCCGTCGACCGCATCCCAGGCCGAGATCACCCACGCCTACCGCACCCGGCTCCGCTCGCATCATCCCGACACCCGCGATGCGCCGCCCTCGCGAGGGGCCGACGACCATCTGCGGGAGGTGTTGGCCGCGTATGCCATTCTGCGCGACCCCGCGCGGCGCGCCGACTACGACGACGCA
>DATEIG010000594.1:0-2555 GCA_035279185.1 Mycobacterium sp. | reverse complement strand
GTGACATGAGCGGCCACGCCCGCGGGTTTGTCGACGGCGACGATGTCGTCGTCGGAGTACAGGATCGTCATGCCCTCGATCTCGACGGGCGTGTTCTCCACCGGCGCAGCAGGTTCCGGCAGGCGCACCTCGAGCCACGCGCCGGGCGTCAACCGGTCGGACTTGCCCGCCGGTGCGCCGTCGAGGTCGACACCGCCCTCTTCCGCTAGTGCCGCCGCCGCGGTGCGGGACAGGCCGAGCAGCCGAGCGAGCCCCGCGTCCACGCGCATACCCGCCAGTCCTTCCGGCACGGGCATCGAGCGGGTGTCCATCAGGAGGTTTCGGCCTCACGCTCCGTCGCGGTCTCCGGCTCCGTCTCGTCGCCCGGCTTACGCCGCCCGACCTCCTCCGTCTCGTCGCCCGGCTTACGCCGCCCGACGGCGTCGAAGTCGAACCCGAACAGCGACAGCACCACCAGCAGGATCGCGCCACCGACCACCGACGGGTCGGCGACGTTGAACACCGGCCACCACCCGATGGAGAGGAAGTCGACGACGTGGCCGCGCAGCGGTCCCGGACTGCGGAAGAACCGGTCCACCAGGTTGCCCATGGCCCCGCCGAGGATCATCCCGAGGCCGATCGCCCACCACGGCGACACCAGCCGCCTGCCCATCCAGATGATCCCGATGACCACGAAGCTGGCGATCAGCGTCAACACCCAGGTGTATCCGGTGGCCATGGAGAAGGCCGCGCCGGAGTTGCGGACCAGCGTCCAGGTCACGGTGTCGCCGATGATCGAAACCGGCTGACCAGGCGTCAGCAGCCGCACCGCGAGAACTTTGGTGACGATGTCGAGCGCCAGGATGACGGCGGCCACCGTCACCAGGAGCCGAATTCGACGGCGAGGTTTCTGTTCGACGTCGACGGCCGATTCATCAGTCACTCCCCCATCATTCCAAAGCGCGATTTTGCAATGATGGGGGCGTGAGCCGCCTCGTCGTGATCACCACAGGCGGCACGATCGCCAGCAGCACCGACGCCCACGGTGTCAGACGCCCCGCGACCAGCGGCGCAGACCTCGTCTCGGGTCTCGACGTCGACGTCGTCGACCTCATGACGGTGGACAGTTCGCAGCTGACCCCCGCCGACTGGGATGCGATGCGGACGGCCGCCTCGACGCTTGCCGCGCACGCGGACGTCGACGGCGTGGTCATCGCCCACGGCACCGACACCATGGAGGAGACCGCGCTGTGGCTCGAATTGACCTACGACGGTCCGCTGCCCGTGGTGCTCACCGGCGCCCTTCACAGCTCGGACGCGCCTGACGCCGACGGCCCGGCCAATCTGCGCAACGCGCTGACCGTGGCCGCGAGTCCGCAGGCACAGGGTCTCGGGGTGACGGTCACACTCGCCGGGAGGGTGTGGCAGCCGCTGGGTCTGCAGAAGGTGGCGACCACCGATCTGTCCGGCTTCTCCGGCGTCGCTGTCGGGTCGGTGGCCGACGGCCGGTTCACGGTCACGGCGGCCAAGGACCGACCCTTCCTCGGCGAGTTGCCGAGCGCGGACGCGCCGCGGGTGGACACGCTGGCGGTGTACCCGGGTGCCGACGCGGTGGCAATGGACGCCTGCGTGGCGGCGGGCGCACAGGGAATCGTGCTCGAGGCGCTGGGCGCGGGCAACGCGGGCGCGGCCGTCATCGCCGCGGTGCGGCGGCACTGCGCCGACGGGGTGGCGGTGGCCGTGTCGACCCGGGTGCCCGGCGGGAAGGTGAGCGCCGGCTACGGGCCGGGACGCGAACTCGTCGACGCGGGCGCGGTGATGGTGCCGCGACTGCGGGCGCCGCAGGCCCGCGTGCTACTGATCGCTGCCCTGGCGAGCGGCTCGCCCGTCGACGACGTCTTCGCCAGGTGGGGCTGAGTCCGCGCCCAACCCGTCGATGTAGTCCGCCCAGTCGAGGCTGTCGACCGGGTTGGCGCGTCGAATGTCGGGAATGTCGTCGCCGAATGTCCGCACCGGCCCGGGACCGGTGCTGCGTGTCTCGAAGCGCACCGTCATGACTCCGTGTCCGGCGCCCTGTATCCAGCCGTGGCCGAACTCGGTGTGCACGACGTCGTCGCCGATCCGCCAGGCGGGCGCTCGCTCCGCGACCTGGCTGAGAGTCTGCGGCAACCCCGTGTCCGACACCTCTTCGGCCATCAGCTCCAAGTCCGGGAACAGTGACTCCTGCCGAATCTCGGACAGCCCCGAAAAGCCAACGCCCACAAGGCGAATGGGGCCGACATCGATTGGATCGAGCAGCAGCCTGCGCGCCATCGCGATGAGCGTCGCGGCGTCGGTGGTGGCGTAGGGCAGCGTCGCGGAGCGGGTCAGGATGCTCATGTCGGACTTCTTCAACTTGACCGTGACCGTGCGCGCCCCCCGGCCGTCCTTCTCCAGACGCGTGTGGGCGTGGTCCCCGATCGTGCCGACCGCCTCCCGCAGTTGGTCGAGGGTCGTCAGGTCCTCCGGAAAGGTCGACTCCGCGCTGATCTGTTTCGCGGGCCCGTTCTCGGACACCGGCCGGTCGTCGATACCCC
>DATEIG010000593.1:0-10675 GCA_035279185.1 Mycobacterium sp. | reverse complement strand
TCGAACGATCGGCCGGCGTGTCCGGCAAGGGGACCGATGCGCTCCTCGCCGAAGCCGACGCTCTTGCCGATCTCGGAGTCACCCTTTTGACCGTCGGCGTCAACGGTCCCGACTACGACCTGAGCGACGCAGAAGCGTTGTGCCGCTGGCGCGATGGCCGCGTCGGGAAGTAACTGAGCTTAGGCTGGGCGAATCCGCCGACACGAATCTGTCTCATTCTGCCAATTTCTGCCGAATGCCAGTTTCGCGTGTTTAACTGGCGCCGCTATGCCAAAGAGGTATGGAGTCAAAGAGAAGGACCAGGTTGTTTCCCACATCATCAACCTGGTGCTGACGGGCAAGTTGCGTTCGGGAGATCGCGTCGACCGCAACGAGGTTGCGCACGACCTCGGGTTGAGCCGCGTCCCGATTCAGGAGGCCGTCGTCCAGCTCGAGCACGACGGGATCATCTCGACGCGATACCACCGCGGCGCGTTCATCGAACGCTTCGACGAGTCGGTCGTGCTGGAGCATCACGAGCTTCACGGCATCCTTCTCGGCATCGCTTCGGCGCGCGCCGCGACCGACCCGCGGCCGCACGTGCTGTCGCAGCTCACCTCGTTGACAGACTTCATGCGCGCCAACCGCGAATCGCGCGCCTTTCAGGAAGCGGCCTGGCAGTACCGCCAGACAATCAACGAGGAGTACGCCGGACCGCGTCTGCTCGCCGAGATCCGCGCCTCGCAGAGCTTCATTCCGCGCTCGTTCTGGATGACGTACCTGAACAACCATGACGAGATGCTGCCGTTCTACGAGGCGGAAACCGCGGCCATCGGCGGCCGCGACCCCGACGGTGCACGGGCCGCGTGTGCAGGACGGGCGAACGCCATGGGCCAGATCATGGTCACCGAACTGGTGCGCCGCGGTGTGCTGAGCCCGTCGAGCCTGGCCAGGCAGCCGTCGGTTGCGCTCTAGATGAGCTGAAGCCGGTTTCCGCGGTCGTTCGACCGCTACGTTGGTGCGAATGACCTCTCTTCCGGGCCGGATAGCCAAGGCATTCGTCCTCGCGCTGGTCGCGCTGCTGGTGTTCAGCATCCCAATGGCCGGACCAGCGCTCGCCGCAGACCAGTGCGCGCCTCCCGGCGTCGACAGCGCGAGCGCCGTGCCGACCAACCTCGCGTCCGCGGCGGCGGGCCCGGGTGAGGACAAGTACACGACGCCCAACGTGGTGCCGCTGAACACCGTCAAGACCGATGCGCTCAACCTCGGCACGCCGGGTGTTCTCACGGTCGGCACGCTGTCCGACGCGCCGCCCAGCATCTGTATCAACAGCCAGGGCCAGTTCACGGGTTTCGACAATGAACTTCTTCGGGCGGTCGCCGAAAAGCTCGGCCTGCGAATCAATTTCGTCGGCACAGAGTTCTCCGGGCTGCTGGCTCAGGTGGCCTCGAGGCGGTTCGACGTCGGCTCGTCGTCGATCACCACCACCGACGCGCGCCGAAAGACGGTCGGCTTCACCAACGGCTACGACTTCGGGTACTTCTCGCTGGTCGTGCCGACGGGTTCGCCGATCACGGGCTTCGACAAGCTCGCCGCGGGCCAGCGCATCGGCGTCGTGCAGGGCACCGTTCAAGAGGCCTACCTCGTCGACTCGCTGAAATTGGACCCGGTCAAGTTCCCCGACTACAACACCGTCTACGCCAGCCTGAAAACCCGGCAGATCGACGCGTGGGTGGCGCCGTCGCAGCAGGCGCAGGGCACGGTGCAGCCCGGCGACCCCGCCGAGATCATCGAGAACACCTTCAGCCTGGACAACTTCGTCGCGTACGCGGTCGCCAAGGAGAACAAGCCGCTGATCGACGCGCTCAACTCCGGGCTGGACGCGGTCATCGCCGACGGCACCTGGTCGCGGCTGTACTCCGACTGGGTACCGCGCGAACTTCCGCCGGGATGGAAGCCCGGGTCCAAGGCCGCGCCGACGCCGCAGCTGCCGGACTTCGCGGCCATCGCCGCCAGTAATCAGGGTCAGTCCACGGGTTCGGGTGCAGCGCAACCGAAGTCGACGCTGTCGCAGCTGGCGGACTCGTTTCTCGACTGGGACCTGTACAAGCAGGCCATCCCCGACCTCTTCAAGACCGGGCTGCCGAACACCTTGATCCTGACCATCAGCGCCAGTGTGATCGGGCTGCTGCTCGGGATGGCCCTGGCCGTCGCCGGCATCTCCGGGTCACGCTGGATGCGCTGGCCCGCACGCGTCTACACCGACATCTTCCGCGGGCTGCCAGAGGTGGTGATCATCCTCCTGATCGGCCTGGGCGTCGGGCCGATCGTCGGCGGATTGACCGGCAACAACCCGTATCCGCTGGGCATCGCGGCGCTCGGGCTCATGGCGGCGGCCTACATCGGCGAGATCTTCCGGTCCGGCATCCAGAGCGTGGAGTCCGGCCAACTCGAGGCGTCGCGGGCACTCGGCTTCAGCTACCGGTCGTCGATGCGCCTCGTCGTGGTGCCGCAAGGAATTCGGCGGGTGCTGCCCGCGCTGGTCAACCAGTTCATCTCGCTGCTCAAGGCCAGTTCCCTGGTGTACTTCCTCGGGCTGGTCGCCAACCAGCGCGAGCTGTTCCAGGTCGGCCGCGACCTCAACGCGCAGACCGGCAACCTGTCGCCGCTCGTTGCGGCCGGCCTCTTCTACCTCGTGCTGACCATCCCGCTGACCCACCTGGTGAACTACATCGACGCGCGTCTGCGCAAAGGCAAACCCGCCGAGCCGGAGGATCCGCTGTCGCCGCTGAACCCCGCCTCGTCACAGGAGATGATCTGATGCCGGAGTTCGCACCAGTGTCATTGGCAGGCAGCGACATTCACCTATCGTTCGGTCCCAACGCCGTGCTGCGCGGTGTCGACATCGATGTGCCTGCGGGCACCACCGCCGCGGTGATCGGCCCGTCCGGATCGGGGAAGTCGACACTGCTGCGCACGCTCAACCGTCTCTACGAGCCCGACAAGGGCGACATCCTGCTCGACGGGAAGTCGGTGCTCGGCGACAATCCCGACGCGCTGCGGCAGCGCATCGGGATGGTGTTCCAGCATTTCAACCTCTTTCCCCACCGCACCGTGCTCGACAACGTGACGCTGGCGCCGCGCAAGCTCAAGAAGCTCAGCGCCGACGAGGCCCGCGAGCTCGGACTGGCTCAACTGGAGCGGGTTGACCTGCGGCACAAGGCCGATGCCCGACCCGGCACACTGTCCGGCGGTCAGCAGCAGCGCGTCGCCATCGCCCGCGCGCTCGCGATGACGCCGCAGGTGATGTTCTTCGACGAAGCCACGTCGGCGTTGGATCCCGAACTGGTGAAAGGGATTCTGGCGCTCATCGCCGACCTCGGCGCGGACGGCATGACCATGGTGGTGGTGACGCACGAGATGGGGTTCGCCAGGTCCACGTCGGACACCGTCGTGTTCATGGACCACGGCAAGGTCGTCGAATCGGGGCCGCCCGAGCGCATATTCGACGGCGCGGAAACGGAGAGACTACAGAGATTCCTCTCGCAAGTGTTGTAACCACAAACATTGCGTGATTCCGTACCGTCAGAACCTGACAGGTTAGACTAGCGAACTATGGTGGAGACCGAGGCGCAGGTCGACGAACTGGCAGCCGAGCTGCAGCGCGTTCTGTCGAAGCTGTTCTCCGTCTTGAGGCGCGGTGACGTCAAGGGCAGCACCGCGGGCGGCGAGTTGACGCTGGCTCAGCTGTCGATCCTGCTCACGCTGCTGGAAAAGGGCCCGATCCGGATGACGGACCTGGCGGCCCACGAGCGCGTCCGCACCCCGACCACCACCGTGGCGATTCGGCGGCTGGAGAAGCTGGGCCTGGTGAAGCGTTCGCGTGATCCGTCGGACCTGCGCGCCGTGCTGGTCGAGGTGACGCCGCGCGGCCTGGTTCAGCACCGCGAGGCGCTCGCCGCGCGTCGGGCCACGCTCGGTGCGATGTTGAGCAAGCTCACCGACGACGAGGTCGAGACCCTGACCAAGGCGTTGGGTCCGATGGAGCGGCTGGCCGACCAGGAAAGCGGCCAGGAAGACAGTTAGCCCAGCCAGTCCAGTACCGCTGCTGCGGTCCAGGACTGTTGCATGCTGCCCAGCGGTTCCCCGGTGAACGGCTCGTAGTACTCGGCGAAGGTTCCGTCGCTGGCCTGCCGGAGGCCTTCCCGCCGCAGGATCATCGACCGTTCCGCCCAGCCGCGCCGGGCGAACGCCCAGGAGAACAGCCACGTCATCACCGGCCAGATCGGTCCGCGCCAGTACTCCCTCGACCGGAAGTCGCGCGAGACCGGCGACGTCGACGGGATCAGTGCGTACTTCAGATCAGGATGCCCGCAGAATCGCGGGCCCTCGAGGAGACGCAGCAGGTTCCGCTCCTTCTGGTGCGGGAGCCCACCGCAGAGCAGCGGCGCGAACTGCGCCACGGTCTCGGTGGCGACCAACCGCCCGGCGCGGACATCGTAATCCCTTGCCGCACCGGTGCGTTCGTCGGTCGTGTCGATGACTCCCGCGCGGAACCGGTCCGCCCACGCGTACAGATCGCGCACGTCGGCGTTGGGGCGCTTGTAGTCTTCGCCGATCTCGGCGAGGACCGAGCAGGCCACCGACAGGATCGCCGAGACGAAGACGTCCTCGACGGCGAAGCTCATCACCTTCGGCAGCAGTTCGTCGTCGTAGCGCGCCGACTTCATCTCCTCGACCAGCCAGAGGTAGCGGTCGTACTCGGTGTCCGACGGCCGTTGGCTGGCGTCGGTGACGATGGTGTTGTCCTCGCGTTGGTACTCGGGCACGTTGCCCGGAACCACGTTGGCGTACGCGGCGTCCCAGCGCGGCGAGTTGTCCATGCCGGACTCCCAGCCGTGATACAGCGTCACCCTGCCGCGCGATTTCTGATCCCGTGCCTCGGCGAGCCACCGGTGCCAGCGCACGAGGTCGTCCCAGCGGCGGTCGAGGAACGCCTCGGCCACTTGCCGCGTCGAGCGTCCGCGCGATCGGGCGTGGTCGAGGATGCGCTGGACCGCGATCGCATGCACGGGCGGCTGCGTGATCCCCGACGTGTGCCGCGACCGCGGCGCATTGGCGGCCAGCGCGGACGTGGCCCACCTGGCGGGGCCAGGGAAATAGCCGTCGACGCCGTTGGCGAACACGATGTGCGGGATCATCCCGTTCGCCCACTGCGCCGACAGAAGGGTGTCGAGTTCGACGACGGCCCGCTCGACGCTCAGCGGGGCGAGGCCGATCGACACGAATGCGGCGTCCCAACTCCACATGTGGGGGTAGAGCAGCGGCGCCGCGGTGGTCATCACGCCCAGGTCGTTGCCGCGCAGCAGATACGCGGCGCGGGCCGCGAGCTGAGTGGGAGCGAAGCTGGGATCGGGTGCCATCTGATCAATGATCGCAGTCGGTAGGGTGACCGGCATGCCGACCGCCTTCATCACAGGGCCAGCCGGTGGGCTCGGCACGGCCATCGCCGACGCCTTGGCGCCCACCCACACCCTGTTCCTCGGCGGCCGGCCGTCGGACCGGCTCGACGCGCTGGCGCAGCGGCTGGGTGCGACGACGTGGCCGCTGGATCTCTCCGACAGCGAATCGATCGATTCGGTCGTCGAGCCGATCGACGAACTCGATGTGCTGATCCACAACGCCGGCGTCGCATTCCCTGGCCGGGTAGCCGAATCCACCGTCGACGAGTGGCGCGCCACCATGGAGGTCAATGTCGTTGGCGCGGTGGCGCTTACGCTCGCACTGCTGCCCGCGCTGCGCAGCGCGAGCGGGCATGTGGTGTTCATCAACTCCGGTGCGGGGATCAACGCCTCACCGGGCTTGGCGTCGTACACGGCCAGCAAGTTCGCGTTGCGGGGCTTCGCCGAGTCGCTGCGCAACGACGAGCCCGATCTCCGCGTGACCTCGATTCACCCCGGGCGGATCGCGACGACGATGCAGGAAGAGCTCGTGGCCTACGAGGGCCGCGACTACCCGCCGCAGCATCTGCTGAGCACGGAGACCGTCGCGAAGATCGTTGCCGACACGGTGAACGCCCCGGCGGACGCCGACATCCGCGAGGTCATCGTCCGCCCGCGGTGATTTTCGTCGTTGAGTCCGGGCGCGGATGCCGCGAGATAGCACTCATGGCTGCTGATTCCGCGAGATCACGACCAGGAATGCTATTTCGCGGGAGGGTGGTCAGACGACGAGGTTCACCAGCCGGCCCGCGACCACGATCACCTTCTTCGGCGTCGCGCCGTTGAGGAATGCCTGCACCTTGTCGTCGGCCAGGGCGGCGGCCTCGATCGCGTCGGCGTCCGCATCAGCGGGCACGGTGACGTGGCCGCGCACCTTGCCGTTGACCTGTACGGGCAGTTCGATCGTGTCGACGGTGAGGTACGTCTGGTCGGCCACCGGGAACGGGCCGTGCGCCAGTGACCTGTCGTGGCCGAGTCGACGCCACAGCTCTTCGGCGAGGTGCGGCGCCAGCGGCGCCACCATCAGGACCAGCGGTTCGACAGCCGCCCGCGGAAGCTGGCCGCTGTGGGTCTTCGTCAGGTGGTTCGTGTACTCGATGAGCTTGGCGCCCGCAGTGTTGTTCCGCAGCGAGGCATAGTCGTCGGAGACCCCGGCGATGGTCCGGTGCAGGGCGCGCAGCGTCTCGTCGTCGGGCGCGTCCTCACCGACCCGCAGCTCACCCGTTGACTCGTCGACGACCAGCCGCCACACCCGCTGCAGGAATCGGTACGCTCCCACAACGTCTTTCGTCGCCCACGGCCGTGACGCCTCCAGCGGGCCCATCGACATCTCGTACATGCGCAGGGTGTCCGCGCCGTACTCGTCGCAGATCTCGTCCGGCGACACCGAGTTCTTCAAGCTCTTCCCGATCTTGCCGAACTCCTGGTTGACCTCGACCTCGCCGTCGGGCCCCGTCCAGTAGAACTTCTTGTCCCGCTCGACGACCTCCGCGGCGGGGACGTAGGTGCCGCGCGCATCGGTGTACGCGTGCGCCTGGATATAGCCCTGGTTGACCAACCGGCGGAACGGCTCCCGCGACGACACGTGCCCGAGATCGTGGAGCACCTTGTGCCAGAACCTCGCATACAGCAGATGCAGCACCGCATGCTCGACGCCGCCGACGTACAGGTCGACACCGCCGGGATCGTCCTGGCCGTGCTCGGCGGGCCGCGGGCCCATCCAGTACGCCTCGTTCTCCTTGTCACACAACGCTTCCGCGTTGTGCGGGTCGGCGTAGCGCAGCTCGTACCAGGAGCTGCCCGCCCACTGCGGCATCACGTTGGTGTCGCGGGTGTAGGGCTTGAGGCCGTCGCCGAGGTCCAACTCGACGTGCACCCAGTCCGTCGCCTTGTTCAACGGCGGCGACGGCACGCTGTCGGCGTCGTCGGGGTCGAAGAGCACCGGCGAATAGTCCGGGATGTCAGGCAGTTCCACCGGCAGCTCGGATTCGGGCAGCGGATGGGCGCGGCCGTTCTCGTCGTAGACGATCGGGAACGGCTCACCCCAGTAGCGCTGCCGCGCGAAGAGCCAATCGCGCAGCTTGTACTCGACGCGGGTGGTGCCACGCCCGTCGGCTTCCAACCGCGCGGTGATGGCTTCCTTGGCCGATTCCACACTCAACCCGTTGAGATGATCGGAGTTGACCAGCTCACCGTCACCTGTGAAGGCCGACTGCGAAACATCGCCGCCCGCAATCACTTCCACGATCGGCAGGCCGAACTCGGTGGCGAACTCCCAGTCGCGCTGGTCGTGCCCGGGGACCGCCATGATCGCGCCCGTGCCGTATCCGACCAGTACGTAGTCGGCGATGAAGACGGGGATCTGCGCGCCGTTGACGGGGTTGGTGGCATAGCTGCCGAGGAACACACCGGTTTTCGACTTGTTCTCCTGGCGCTCCAGGTCGGACTTCGCCGCGATCGACGCCCGGTATGCGGTCACCGCGTCCACCGGGGTCTCGCCGCCGTTGGTCCAGCGCGGGTCGACACCGTCGGGCCAGTCGGCGGCGGTCAACTGCTCGACCAGAGGATGCTCGGGCGCCAACACCATGTAGGTCGCGCCGAACAGCGTGTCCGGCCTTGTGGTGAAGACCTCGATGTCACCCGCGTCGGTGCCGAAGAGGACCGAGGCGCCGGTGGATCTACCGATCCAGTTGCGTTGCATGGCCTTGACCTTGTCCGGCCAGTCCAGCACGTCGAGGTCGTCCAGCAGCCGATCCGAGTACGCCGTGATCCGCATCATCCACTGCTGCAAGCGCTTCCGGAACACCGGGAAATTGCCGCGATCACTGCGGCCCTCCGAGGTCACTTCCTCGTTGGCCAGGACGGTGCCGAGCCCCGGGCACCAGTTGACCAGTGACTCGGCTCGGTACACCAGCCGGTAGGAGTCGATGACGTCGGCGCGCTCGTCGGCCGTCAGCGTCGACCAGTCTCTGCCGCCGCCGGGGCTGCGCTGCCCGGACTCGAACTCGGCGATCAGTTCGTCGATGCGCCGGGCCCTGTTGAGATCCCTGTCGAACCAGGCGTTGTAGATCTGCAGGAAGATCCACTGCGTCCACTTGTAGAAGTCGGGGTCGGTGGTCGAGAAGCTGCGGCGGGCGTCATGGCCGAGGCCCAGTCGGCCCAGCTGACGCCGGAAGTTGACGATGTTGGCCTCGGTCCGCGTCCGCGGATGGGTGCCCGTCTGAATCGCGTACTGCTCCGCGGGAAGACCGAACGCGTCGAACCCCAACGCGTGCAACACATTGCGGCCCGTCATCCGGAAATAGCGGGCATAGACGTCGGTCGCGATGTATCCGAGCGGGTGCCCGACGTGCAGTCCCTCCCCCGACGGGTACGGGAACATGTCCTGCACGAACATCTTGTCGGCCGGGATGGGGGTGCCGTCCGTCGGCGCGAGGGAACCCACCGGGTTGGGCACATGGAATGTGCCCTCCAGCTGCCACCGTTCCTGCCAGGCACGCTCGATCTCCCCGGCCAGCTTCGCGGTGTACCGAAACTGCGGGGTGCCGGCGTCGGTGACCGACTCGCTACTCACGTGAACAGGGTAAAGGTCCGCGAACGCCGACCCGTCGGCCACGGGCAGGTATCGGTTGCATTGCGGAGCGGTCAGAGCTTCATTCCAGCTCGGTCCCGGCTCTGGTGGGTGCCTCGGCGCCGGGGTTACGGTCGCCCGTGACCTGGGCATGGCATGCCCGGGGCGGGGAGTGACTCTCACGAAGGGACGTCAGGCGATGATCGGAAATGCCCGCCGCTGGCGGATCGTGGCAGGTGGGGTGGCTGCGGGCATGGCCGGCGTGGTGGGGCTGTCGGGCAACACCGCAGTGGCCGAACCGCTCTATCCGCTTCCCCCTCAGCCCGCGCCGGTGACGCAGCCGGTCACAGCCATGCCGGGGGTGGCGGCGGCCCGACAGTCCACCGGCCAAGTGGGCGTCCTGCCCACCGCACCGGCAGCGCAATCGCTCGCCACGCCCGCACTCCCGCCCGCCGCCGCGGTTCCCGCCCAGCCGACGCTCGTGCCCGCGAGCAGCGGGACCCTGACCGATTACTTCCACGAGAAGGGCGTCAAGCTCGAACCGCAGGTGGCCCGCGACTTCACGGCGCTCAACATCGTGTTGCCGGTGCCGCGCGGCTGGACGCAGGTGCCGGACCCCAACGTGCCCGACGCGTTCGCCGTGCTCGCCGACCGGGTCGGCGGCGACGGCATCTACACCTCGAACGCGGCGCTGGTCGTCTACAAACTCGTGGGCGGCAGTTTCGACCCGAAAGAGGCGATCACACACGGCTTCATCGACAGCCAGCTTCTGCCCGCGTGGCGCAGCACCAAGGCATCGCTCGCCGACTTCGGCGGAATGCCGTCGGCCGCGATCGAAGGCTCCTACCGCGACAACAACATGTCGCTCAACACCTCGCGCAGGCACACCATCGCGACGTCGGGTCAGGACAAGTACCTGGTCTCGCTGTCGGTCACCACGACCGTCGGCGAAGCCGTCGCCACCGCCAACGCCACCGACGCGATCACCAACGGCTTCAGGATCGCCGCGCCCGCCCCGCCGCCCCGGTAGCGCGACCGCTACGGCGCCCTTTAAGGTGGGCCGCATGCTTTTCGCGGCCGTGGGATGTCTGTGTGCCGCCCTCGCCACCGCCGCGCTCGGCGGGTGGACGCTGACCCGGCCGCGCTCCGCCGACTTCGTGCGTCAGGTGCTGCGCGCCGTCGCCCCCACCCAGTTGGCTGCCGCAGCGATGCTGACCGTCGCGGGGGTGGTCGCACTGTCACGGCCCGAGAACGGCGCGGTCGTGGTGATCGTCTGCGTGCTCGGCGCAGTCGCGACCGTCGCGGCAGGCTGCTGGCAGAGCGCCAAGTTCGTCGCGGCCAGGGCCGCTGCGTCTCCCGGTTGCGGGACGGCATCCAGCGGATGCGGCACCGGCGCGTGCGCGACGTGCACGCTCTCCAGGACCGCCGCTTCCTGAGCTGGCTCAGTTACGGCTGATGTCGATCGGGTGCGTCGCCAACAGCGACAGCGGCAGCGGCTGGCGCCGCAGCACCCGGCCCCACAGATCAACCCGCGCCTCGGCCAGCACGTCGGTCGGCAACGCCGACAAGACGATCCAGTCGTCACGTTCGATCTCGCCCTCGAGTTGACCGATCGTCCAGCCGG
>DATEIG010000592.1:0-2589 GCA_035279185.1 Mycobacterium sp. | reverse complement strand
GATGCGGACGGCCATCGCGGCCTTCTTTCACTTGCGGGGCGGGCGCAGCACCTTCATCGCCATCCGCATTATCGGCGCGGGAACCCGATCCTTGGCCGAAAGCGCAGCATCGGCGGCCCGGCCGCGCAGCGGAGTGCCACGCCCGAAGTTGCGATTGAGCGGACCGCCGCTCGGCTCGAGGTCGAAGTGCAGCGGCGGCTTGCCGTCGGCAGCGCCGAGCGCGTTGGAGATCACCACGCGCTGGATCTCGCTGGTGCCTTCGAAGATGGTGTACAGCTTGGCATCCCGGTACCACTTCTCCACCGGATGGTCTTTGATGTAACCCCAGCCGCCCATGGTCTGGATCGCCCGTTCGGTGGTTCTGACCGCGACCTCGCTGGCGGCCAGCTTCGACATCGAGCCCTCGCCGCGCTCCATCGGTATCCCGTTGGCCGCCATCCAGGACGCCCGCCAGGTCAGCAGCCGCGCCGCGTCGATCGCCGTCGCGAGGTCGGCGAGCGGAAACGCCACCCCCTGGTTGTCGATGATCGGCGCCCCGAACGCCTCCCTGCGGTTGGCGTACTCGGTCGCGTATTCCATTGCGGCCCTTGCGATGCCGAGTGCCTGCGCGGCGACCATCGGCCGGGTCTGCTCGAACGTGCCGAGCGTCGCCGACCCGGAGTGCCTGCCCCCTTCGACGGCCTCGCGGGCGCGAGCCAGTTTGTGCTCGAGCTTCTCGTGTCCGCCGAGCAGGTTCTCGCCCGGGATGCGCACGGAGTTGAACTTCAGTTCCGCGGTGTGCGAGGCGCGGCAGCCCAGCTTGTCGAGCTTGCGCACCATTTCGAGACCGGGAGTTCCGCCGGGCACGATGAACATCGCCTGTCCGCGATGGCCGAGTTCCTGGTCGACGACGGCGTTGACGACGTGCACGTTGGCGATGCCGCCGTTGCCGATCCACATCTTGTGACCGTCGATGATCCAGTCGTCGCCGTCGCGCGTGGCCGTGGTGCGCAGGTTGCGCACGTCGCTGCCGCCCTCGGGTTCGGAGATCGCCAGCGCGGCCAGCTTGAGGTCGCCGGGAGAGCCGAAGCACTCCGGACCCCACTGCAGCATCTGCTCCGGTGAGGCGGCCTGGCCGATCGCCGAGAGCGCCAACGCGGGCATGACGATGGCGAGCCCGATGCCTGCGCAGCCCCAGAAAAGCTCCTCCATGAACATCGGCAGCGACAGCCCCGTCGGGTCGCCGATGAGGTCGCGGTAGAAGAGCGGGCTGTAGAAACCTCGGGCAGCCGCCTCTTCGAGCACCGGCCATGGAAACTCCTGGCGTGCGTCGTAGTCGGCGGCCACGGGACGGATGCACTGCTCCGCGAATTCGTGCGCGCGCCGGGCGAGATCATGTTGCGCGCCTGTCGGTGTCAGGTCGAAGCTCATGGCCGCACCCGCCTACATTGCCCGGATCGACGTTTCCCCACGCTGCCTCCCTCGTCGGACTTACGGTGACGAGTACCCCGCGATGGCCAGAAATTCACGGTTGGAGCCGCGCATGCTGTCCTATGACTCCGGAGTGACCAGCCCGCCGCTGCTCGAGGAGACGATCGGCGCCAACCTCGCACGGACCGTCGCGGCGTTCGGCGACCGGGAGGCGCTCGTCGAGTGCGCGACGGGACGGCGGTGGACCTACTCGGCCTTCTTCGACGCGACCCGGCGGATCGCCACCGCGCTGATCGAGCGCGGCACCAAGTCGGGCGACCGGGTGGGGATATGGTCGCCGAACTGTGCCGAGTGGACGATGATCCAGTACGCGACGGCGCAGGTCGGCGCGATTCTGGTCAACATCAACCCCGCCTACCGCAGCGACGAACTGGAGTACGTGCTCAACCAGTCGTCGATGTGCACGGTGTTCGCCGCGCCCGAATTCAAGAGCTCTGACTACGTCTCGATGCTGGAGAACGTGCGCGGGCGCTGTCCGGCGCTGAGCGATGTCATCGTCATCGGCTGGGAGCCGTGGCAGGAGATCGCGGACACGCCCGTCGACGACGAGGCGCTGGCGCGGGTGCAGTCGCGGCTGTCCCCGGGCGACCCGATCAACATCCAGTACACGTCAGGCACAACGGGATTCCCGAAGGGCGCCACGCTGACGCACACCAACATCGGAAACAACGGGTATCTCGTCGGCGAGGGGCTCGAGTACACCGAGGACGACAGGGTGTGCATTCCGGTGCCGTTCTACCACTGCTTCGGCATGGTGATGGGCAACCTCGCCTGCACCACCCACGGTGCGACGATGGTGATCCCGGCGCCCGGCTTCGATCCGGAGGCCAGCCTGGAAGCTGTTGCGGCAGAACGCTGTACCTCGCTATACGGTGTTCCGACGATGTTCATCGCCGAGCTCGGGCTGCCGAACTTCGACAGCTTCGACCTCAGCAGTCTTCGGACGGGGATCATGGCCGGGTCGACCTGCCCCGAGCAGGTGATGCGCAACGTGATCGAGCGCATGCACATGAGCGGGGTGGCGATCTGCTACGGCATGACCGAGACGTCGCCCGTGTCGACGCAGACGCTGCCGACCGACAGCCTGACCCGGCGGGTGACCACGGTCGGCCGCGTGGG
>DATEIG010000591.1:0-7161 GCA_035279185.1 Mycobacterium sp. | reverse complement strand
ATTGCTCGCCGAACCAAATCCGGTTGCGCCGCAACGCTACCCGTTCCAGCTGGCCAACCGACGGCACCGCCATTCGATGAACTCGTGGCTCAACGACCTGCCCGGCCTGCATCCGTCGGTCAAGAGGAGCGAGGTGCTCATCAACCCCGACGACGCCGCCGACCTCGGCATCAGCGAAGGCGATCGGGTGCGGGTGTTCTCGCCGGTCGGCGAGATCGAGTTGCCCGCGGCGATCGACAAGGCGCCGCGGCCCGGCGTGGTGGTCGTCGACCACGGCTGGGGGTCACGGGTTTTCGACCCCCGCGGCGGCGCGGAACCGGAGTCGTACGGAGTCAACCGCAACCTGCTGGTCGACGGCGGACCCGTCGATCCGCTGTCGCAGACGTCTGCTCTCAGTTCGTCCTACGTCGGCGTCGAACGCGTCGAAACCGGCTAGACCTGCGGACCCTCTGACCGCAGATCGTCGACGTTGCGCATCGCGTCGCGCAACTTCGTCAGCCACTCCTCGGTGTGCTCGCCGACCAGCTTGACCGACCAGGCAAGCGCGTCCGACCGTGACCGCGCGACACCCGCGTCGACCAAGGTGTCGAGCACCTGGCGCTCGGGTTGACGCAACCGGGTCATGACCGGAACGGCGATGTGGGTGAACAGGATTCGTTCCCGCTCCTCGCCCACCTCGACACCCCAGGACACCTTGCGGCCGTACTTGTCCTGCGCCTCGTCGGCGATGCGCATCCGTTCGGACCGGGTCTCCTCGCGGAACCGGGACGCGCGACCGGCGGCCCGTGCTTCGCTCTGCTCGCCGTCGACTTCGGGCAGTTTGCCGATGACGGTGATCTCCTCGCGGTCAACGACCACCGTGGGGTCTCCGTCGAACCAGTCGGGCAGACGGCCTGCGAACCACTCGGCCGCGTCGGTTGCGTCGGGCTGGCTGGCCTGCTGCCACCCGCCCGGGCGCCCCGGCCGTCGGCCATGTGCGTGATGTTGTCTCATGATTACATGATTACACCGTTACAGCGCAGTTGAGACGGCTTCCTCCGACAGCGAACGCCCATTCGGAGCCGCTGTGCGATCGTCCGCCGCTACGTGCGCTTCATCAGCACGGCAGCGCCCCCGCCGAGCACCATCCCGATCAGCAGAAGCGCAGCCCAGCCGGCGCCGAAAACCCACCACACGGCGGCCAGGGCGACCAGCGCGGGCGATACGGCGAACAGCACCATGCCGGGGTGCTGTTTGATGACCGAGAGCGCGCTCTGGGCCCGCACGCGATCGACTTCCTTTGCCATTCAATAAGCATGCCAGCGTCGCGCGTGCCACGGCATAGTGTGTCCAAACCCCCGAGCAGAGGAGCGAACAGTGACTGGACCGCAGACCGGCAGCTGGCAACCCGATCCGGAGGGCCGCTACGAGTACCGGTGGTGGGACGGTCAGCGCTGGACCGATCAGGTGTCGCACCGCGGTCAGGCCAGTCGCGCGCCGATGAGTGGCGCGCCGGGGCCCGGCGGACCGCAGGGGTCCGCGCCGGGGCAGCCGCAGGCGCAGGTGCAACAGGGCCTACAGCCTCAGGGTGGGCGGGCTCCCGGCGGAGACGGATTCGCCGGAATCACAGGGGATCTCGTCGACGGCCGGTTCAGCGAGAAGGAAGCCAAGCCGATCGCGAACCAGAACTCGAAGCTGCTGCGGGTCCGCCTCGGCGAGCCGTTCATGGCACGCCAGGGCGCGATGGTCGCCTACCAGGGCAACGTCGAGTTCGCGTTCGAAGGGGGCGGGGCCGGACGTTTCATCAAGAAGGCCCTGACCGGAGAGGGCCTCCCGCTCATGCGCTGTCAGGGGCAGGGCGACGTGTTCCTCGCCGAGCGGGCCTACGACGTGCACCTGCTGAACATCACCGACTCCGGGTTGTCGATCAGCGGAAAGAACGTGCTGGCGTTCTCGTCGAGCCTGGACTGGAACATCGAGCGGGTCAAAGGCGGCAGCATCGCGACAGGCGGGCTGTTCAACACGACGCTGCGCGGCACCGGATGGGTGGCGCTCACGACCGATGGCCCGCCCGTGGTGCTGAACGCAGCGGAGGCACCGACTTTCGCCGACACCAACGCGGTGGTGGCGTGGTCGGCGAACCTGCAGACGCAGCTGAAGACCAGCTTCAAGGCGGGCGCACTGATCGGCCGCGGGAGCGGCGAGGCGATCCAGGTGTCGTTCTACGGGCAGGGCTTCGTGATCGTGCAGCCGTCGGAGGGCTTCCCGGTCACCACGACCGCGTGAGCTACAGCTCCAGCGCGACCGTCACCGGTCCGTCGTTGACGAGGGCGACCTGCATGTCGGCGCCGAACACGCCGGTTTCGACATGCGCCCCGAGCCCGCGCAGGGCGTCGGCGAACGCGTTCACGAGCGGTTCGGCGACCGCACCGGGCGCTGCGGCGTTCCAAGTCGGCCGCCTGCCCTTCGCGGTGTTGGCGTACAAGGTGAACTGGCTGATCACCAGGATCGGGGCGCCGACGTCGGCCGCGGATTTCTCGTCATCGAGAATCCTTAGTTGCCAGATCTTTTCGGCCAGGCGCTGCGCCTTACCCGCGTCGTCGTCGTGCGTGACGCCGACGAGCGCGAGCAGTCCCTGACCGTCGGGCGCAATGGCGCCGACGATGTCGCCGTCGACCGTCACCGATGCGGAGGTGACCCGCTGGACGAGAACCCGCACGGCGACGACGCTACAGCGTCTCGAGGATGCCCTTCATGGTGTCGATCTCCGCCTGCTGTGTCTTGGCGATCTCGCGCGCCATGTCGATCGCAGGGGCGAATGTGCCGCCATCGATCTCGGTCTGCGCCATCTCGATCGCGCCCTCGTGGTGGGCGATCATGCCCGTCAGGAACAGCCGGTTCGCCTCGACGCCCGAGGCGTTCTTCAATGCCGTCAGCTGCTCGTCGGACATCATCCCCATCGCGGCGCCGGACATGCCCCCGCCGCCATGGCTGCCGTGGCCCTCGTCGGCTCCCATCGGGGGCATCGGCGGGTTGCCCCACTGGCTGAGCCAGTCCTGCATCTGCTTGATCTCGGGACCCTGTGCGGCCTTGATCTGCGTGGCCAACTGGGTGACCCGCGGGTCGACGCCCTGCTTGGCCAGCACGATGTCGCTCATCTCGACCGCCTGCTGGTGATGCGGAATCATGTGCTGCGCGAACATGACGTCGGCGTCGTTGTGGTCGGCGGCATTCGCCGATGCGGTCGACGATGTCGCTGACGAGCCGTGGTCTTGCGACTGGCTTGCGCTCGTATCACCGCCATCGTCTCCGCTGCCGCAGCCGGCGATCACCAGCGCCGCGACGGCGCCGACACCGATCAGAAGAGCCCGTTTCACCATCGATCAGTCCTTTCGTCGTCGCCTTTACCTATACCCCCTACGGGTATATTCTGGCAACATGCAGTCCTCCGCCCACGCCACCGACCGACACGAGATCACCCTGACCATCGGTGGGATGTCGTGCGCATCGTGCGCGGCGCGGGTCGAGAAGAGGCTGAACGCCGTCCACGGCGTCACCGCGACGGTCAACTTCGCCACCGAACAGGCCTCGGTCGCCTTCCCCGACGCCGTCTCCCCCGACGATCTGGTCGCCGCGGTCGAGGAGACCGGGTACACCGCCACGCTACCCCGCAGCGACGAGCAGGCCGCTCCCACCGACTCCGACGAGGCAGCACGATGGCGGCGCCGGCTCGTGCTCTCGGCGGTCCTCACCGTGCCGGTGGTGCTGCTCTCGATGGTGCCTGCGCTGCAGTTCGACTACTGGCAGTGGGTCGCGCTTGCCCTGGCCACACCTGTCGTGACATGGGGCGCGTGGCCGTTCCACCGTGCCGCGCTGGCCAACCTGCGCCACCGGGCGGCCACGATGGACACGCTGATCTCGGTCGGTGTCGCCGCGGCCTACCTGTGGTCGCTGTGGGCGCTGCTGTTCACCCATGCGGGCGAACCGGGCATGACAATGACGTTGAGTCTGCTGTCCGACGACCGGAGCGGACCACATCTCTACCTCGAGGTGGCCGCGGCGGTCACGACCTTCATCCTCGCCGGGCGGTTCTTCGAGGCACGCGCCAAGCGCAGTTCCGGTGCGGCGCTGCGCGCGCTGCTCGACATGGGCGCCAAGGACGTCACCGTCCTTCGCGATGGAGCCGAAACACGGCTTCCCATAGCAGAACTCGCGGTCGGCGACGTCTTCGTCGTCCGACCCGGCGAGAAGATCGCCACCGATGGTGTGGTGACATCGGGGACCTCGGCGGTCGATGTGTCGATGCTGACGGGTGAGCCCGTCCCCGTCGAAGTGGGCCTGGGCGACAGCGTCGTGGGAGCAGCCGTCAATGCCGGTGGCAGGCTCGAGGTTCGGGCCACCCGGGTCGGCTCCGACACCCAGCTCGCACAGATCGCGAGGCTTGTCGCCGACGCGCAGAGCGGCAAGGCCGACGTCCAGCGCCTCGCCGACCGCGTATCCGCTGTATTCGTGCCGATCGTCATCGGGCTTTCCCTACTGACGCTGGCGATCTGGCTCCTGATGGGCGCCTCCCCCAGCGCCGCCTTCACCGCGGCGGTCGCGGTGTTGATCATCGCGTGCCCCTGCGCGCTCGGGCTTGCGACGCCCACTGCTCTGCTCGTCGGAACGGGACGGGGGGCACAGCTCGGAATTCTCATCAAGGGTCCCCAGGTGCTGGAGTCGACGCGTCGCATCGACACCGTCGTCCTCGACAAGACGGGCACGGTCACCACGGGAACGATGGCCGTCGTCGCCGTACACGCCGTCGACGGCGACGACGCCGACATGCTGTGTCTCGCAGGCGCACTCGAGAACGCATCCGAGCATCCGATCGGCCGGGCGGTCGCCCTGCGCGCAGCCGAGGCGGGGCCGCTTTTACCGGTGACCGACTTCGAAAGCTTCAGCGGCAAAGGCGTTGTCGGCACCGTCGAGGGGCATTCGGTTGCCGCAGGGCGCTACAGCTGGCTGCGCGAAACCGGCTCGCCGGAGGCGCCCGCCGCGCTGACGCGGGCCGCCGACGAGGCCGAAGCCGGCGGCCAGACGGCGATCTGGGTGGCACGAGACGGTCGTATCGGCGCGGTCGTCGTCGTCTCCGACACCGTGAAAGAGACGTCGCACGCGGCGATCACGCAGTTGCGCGCCCTGGGTCTGACGCCTGTGCTGCTGACCGGTGACAACCGGCGCGCAGCCGGTGCGGTGGCGGCTCAGGTGGGCATCGACGAGGTGGTCGCAGAGGTGCTGCCCGCGGGGAAAGTCGATGTGATCACGCGGTTGCAGGCCGACGGCAAGGTGGTGGCGATGGTCGGCGACGGGGTCAACGACGCCGCCGCGCTCGCCCAGGCCGACCTCGGCTTGGCGATGGGCACCGGCACCGACGTCGCGATAGCGGCCTCCGACCTCACGCTGGTGCGCGGGGATCTGCGGGCGGCACCCGACGCCATCAGGCTGTCGCGTGCGACGCTTCGCACGATCAAGGGAAACCTGTTCTGGGCCTTCGCCTACAACGTCGCCGCGCTGCCGTTGGCGGCGCTTGGCCTGCTCAACCCGTTGATCGCTGGTGCGGCAATGGCATTCAGCTCTGTCTTCGTGGTGACCAACAGCCTGCGACTGCGTCGTTTCTCGCCGACGCGCTGAAGGTCAGCTGGCTTGCGACATCATCGGCTTGCAGTACGCGCACAAGCCCATGCCGAGGGTCGGATACCCGCACGCGGGGCAGATCGACGAGAGGGTGAGCAGTTGCGATGCCGCAGTGATCGGGAGACTCGGCTCCCGAGATGCGTCGGCGCTTGTCAGTTCCATTTTCCCGGCCCTTTCCCCCTGACCAGCGATGGTCTACCCGGTGATCTTGTTATTGACACCGAGGTCATTGAATTTTTTTTAATCAATCTCTTAGCTGCGTCTCACGTGACTCGAGTGACTCATGGGGCGGCCCGGCGCACCTCGAACAGTGTCACTTCGCCGCTGACACCCTTGAGCTCGCGCGCCCCGACCGGGGACCACTCCAACCCGTCGGCACCACCGATGGCCTCCTTCGCCGTTTCGGCGACGAGCACCGACCCCGGCCGTGCCACCGACGTCACCCGGCTGGCGACGTTGACCGCGCTTCCGAACCAGTCCCCTGCCCGTGTCACCGCCCATCCGCTCGCGACACCGACCCGCAGAGGAGGAAGGTCGTGGGCGGCTGCCGCATCCACGAGGTCCAGCACCGCGAGGACGAGCGGAACCGGGTCCGAGCAGACGAGCATCACCGCATCGCCGATCGACTTGACGAACCGCACGGGAACCGGCAGCACATCATGGGTGAGTTCGGCGAGCCGGTTGGCAACACGCTCGAGCTCTTCGGGGGCAAGCGTCTCGCCGAGACTGGTGAACCCCGTGAGATCGGCGAAGCACACCGAAATCTGACGCGCCCCGGGGAGAATCCCGGCGGCACGCTCGGCCGCATTGACCGCTTCGCTTTCGAACAGGCGGCGCAACTCCATCCGGAGCAGAGCCTCCATCATGGGCCCGAAAGACGGTGCCGCACGCAGGGAAAGAGCCTCGATCGCCTCGGCGACCTCGATCTCGGTGCAGCCGGGCCGCAGTACGGCGCGCAGCCCAGATTCCCGCATGACGGCGGCGGCGTGGCCGAGGCTTTCCTTCATCACCCGCAGCACCGTGATCACGTCGTCGGCGGCGATGCCGAGATCGAGCATCATCCTCGCCTGGGCTGCCGCCTCGCTGTTCGCTCGCAGCACTGTCACGGCGTCGGGATCCTCGATCCTGGGTAAGCCGACCGCACAGTGAATCCGTTGCAGGAACTGCACATCGATCCTGTTGACTTCGCAGATCTCGCGCGCCGACACGTATGTTCCGTCGTCACCGATCACCCGACTCGCGGGTAGAGAGAACGGCGCGGCGACGGCGCCACGGATGTGGTCGACGCTGAAGCCGCGGTCGAGCAGCCAGAAGATCAGGTCGACGCGCTCGCGTCGGGCGCCGCCCTCCAAGCCGTCCAGCAGGCCCCACGCTTCGAGATCGGCCTCCGAAGCCATGCGGTGAACGTACTATTCCTCCCCCGCCCGGCGGGCCCGGAACAGTTTCACTTCACCCTTGATTCCCTTGACGTGTCGGGCGCCCGCAAAGGACCAGCTGAACTCATCG
>DATEIG010000590.1:0-6852 GCA_035279185.1 Mycobacterium sp. | reverse complement strand
TCGGCGGATGTCCACAGTCCGGCGGGCACACGTATCGTGCAGGCGGCTTGTGGATGACCACGGACAGCCCGACGAGCGCGAATGCGACCACGACGATGGCTACGCCCCAGTTGCGCAGCAGGCGGCGATACGACGTTCGGTGGGGCGGTTGGGCGTCGTAGGTGCCCCGCATCGTCGAGTACCCCGGACTCGTGTTCTCAGTGGTGGGTTCGTCAGCGGTGTGAGCTGTCGGCCGGGCTTCGCGCCGCTGCTTTCGCGAGGACCGTGAGGCCGCATGGGTGGCCACTCCGCAGGCGGGACAGAACGCCATGTCGGGAACGACATGGTTGCAGTGGGGGCAGAGCACCGGTTCGTCGGAGTAGATCTCGTCGTGTTCCTCGTGCAGCAGCGCGAGATGTAATCCGATGCGCAGCATCAGAAGTGCCACGAGCGAGACGGTCAGATGGATGACCAATTGCAGCCACTGCGGAATGTGGGTGACATCGACGAGACCCAGCAACGCGTATACGCCGACGACGGCAGCTGCGAACCCGGCAAGGGCGGCGCGCACGTAACCCGGATGCTGATGTGCCTTGGAGGGCGGCCTGGTGAACCACAGCGCAGCACCGATGAGGCCGCCGACGGCCGCGGCTGTCAACGGGACCGCGATCCCACGGATGCCCGCCTCGACGATCAGGGACGAGACGGGCCTGCTGCGCGCGATCATTCCCGTCGCGAACTGCGGTGCCAGCCTGGTGATCGTCGCGGCGGCGGTGAAGGCCAGCGCGCCGAACGCGCCGATCATGAAGCCGTCCAACGACTCCCGGCTCGACGGCCGGGTCAGCCGCACCACGACGGCGGGCACCAGCATCACGAGCATGCCGCCGACCGGGATGCCGAGGCCCTCGCGGAGTATTCGACCGCCTGCGATACCCACGCCCAGCGGGACGCCGTAGGACCGCGCCACGATCGCTCCCGTCAGGAGCACCCAGCCGACGCCGAGGCCGATACCCAGCGTTGCGGTGAGAAGCAGTGTGAGAGCGGGCAGATCGCGCAGGGCGTCGGTCTCGCGCATGTACAGCAGGAACAGCAGCGGCAGCCCGAGAGCCGCGACCGTGATCAGCGCGGCGGGCATCCGCAGCGTCGCGAACGTGACGAGCGCGAGCAGCACCAGTATCAGGACGACGCGGAACGGCATGCGGGACCGGTGCGGCAGTTGCGGAAACAGCGAACTGGCCAGCGACGGCAGGAACAGGTTCTCGCCGGGTGCGGCGCTGTAGGTGCGAAGCCGCAACCACGATGGCCCGTCACCGGGCTTCGGGGTCAGCGGGTCACCGCAGAGCCCGCAGAATTCGCCTGCGGGAACATCGGTCTGACAGATCCGGCACTGCATCGTGTCCGGCGCGTCCGCGGTAGGGGTGCTCATGCCGTCAACCTCTGGAGAATGAGGATGTTCTGGACGAGGTTCTCGACGTCGGGGGTGCCCAGCCCGGTCACCATGTCATAGCCGGGTTCTGCGTCGGCCACCGCGTTACCGCCCAGCGTGATGTCGCGGAACCCGGGTAGTCGGGAACCTTCGGCGACCTTGTACAGGAACGGATTCAGGTCGCCGAGCGGCCGCCCGCCGTTGGCGGTGAGCCACTGGTTCATCACTGCGGCAAGACCAGCCCAGATCGGCGCCGACTGGGAGGTGCCGCCCCCGACCAACTGCTTGCCGTTGAACACGATCTTCACCCCGGTGAACTGGTCGGCCACGGCGGAGACATCAGGAGTGAGTCTGCGCCCCGGCTGGTCCGGCAATACGCTTCTCTGCCAGTCCGGTCGGTCGAACAGCGAGGACGGCCCGCCGCCGCTGCCGAGCGACAGCGGCACGTCGAACCAAGCCTGTTCGGACTGCCACACCCCGGCGGCGTCGGTGGACAACGTGGTCCCGCCGACGTTGGTCATCTCGGGCAGAGAGGCGACCGAGTCGAGGCCGATGTCGGCGTCGCTGGGCGGCGATGACCAGTCCTGGCCGCCCTTGCACTCCAATCCCGCTAGGTCGCCGCTCGCGTTGAAAGACGTTGTGCCCCTGGCGTGTGCGGCCGCGAGTGCGGATCGAACCGGGGCCAGGTCGGCTGCGGTGATCAACTTGTCGCAGCCCCAGCCGATAGAGAAGCTCCACACCGCGCCGGGGAACTGCTGATCGGCCGACTCCAGCATCTGCGCGATCTTCTCGTAGGCGCCGTCGCCTTCGACCGTCGGTCGGGCATTGATGACGACCTTGCGCGCGTCGGGGGCGACGGCGTGCGCGACTTCGAGATCCATCGTCGTCTCGCCGCGCGGCTCCGCGGGCTGGCCGCCGACCAGCGTCGGGGTGAATCTCGGCAGCCCGTACAGCGAGGCGAAGCTGTCGAGGTCGGCCTGGTCGTAACCGTCGAACGCGAAGATCACGATGGTCTGGCCTTTACCCGTGAAGCCTTGCGAGGCAAGCTTGCTCACGTTGTAGGTGTTGCGTAGCGCATTGGGCTGCAAGCCCTGGTCGGGCACGTCCGTCGGCAGCATCGGCGGTTTGGACGTGTGGTGCGGTGTGTAGCTCAGAATCCTTCCGAGCTCGACGACTTCGGGGCGCAGTTCCTCGGGCACCGACGGCTGCTGCGGTGAGGCATAGAACAGCTGGCCGCGCTGACCGCGGTAGTCGTGCACCTCGACACCGAATGCGTCGCCGACCCTCTGCGCGTCGCCTTCGACGACGGCCCAGTCGTGACCGGGCCGCCATCGCACAGACAGGCCCTGGGTGCGCGCCCAGCCGACCAGCTGGTCAGGTTGTGCGGTGTCGCGCAGGGCAACGGTCAGCTGGGTGTCGTCGCGGTGAGAGGGGCCGAGATCCGTTGAGGCGCCGAGCAACAGCGCAAAGGGACCGCCGATCGACGCAGGCTCGTCGTGGCCCTGCCCGATCCGCAGATCCGACGCGAGCACCAGCACCCCCGCTGCCGCGATCAACGCCAGCAGTCGGTGCCCGGCGCTCGTTCGCCAACCGGGCACCGCGGTGTGCTAGTTGTCGCCGGGAGGCGCCGTCGGAGCCGGCGGTGCCTTGACCTCGGGCGAGAACGGGTTCGGGCCGCCGGGATCGAGGCGCGGAGCCTTCTCGGTCGGCTCGGCAGGCGGAGCCGTCGTGGTCGTCGTGGTGGTCGTCGTGGTGGTCGAAGTCTCCGGAGCCTTCTCCTCTTCCTTCGCGCACGCGGCGGAAAGCCCGACCAGAGCGATGATGGCCGCGGCTCCGGCGATGGCCGGAAGGCGACGAGTCGTATGACGTGTCGTCATGGATTTCCTTTTCTGTCCCCCGACTGGCGAATGAACCGCAGGCGATGCGATTCGTCGTTGGAAACCTTATCCGATTCGCGAATCATTCCCAGGTTATTCAGCCGCAGGCGTATCCGTGACCGAATCGTCGATGGCGCTGCGGGCGCTTGACGGTGTCGGTGGGCGGGTGTTTACTCGTCGTATCGAACATATTTTCGAATGACTAGTGGTTCGGATGGGGCGGAAGGTGCTGCTGTGTGACCGCTGCGATGAGCCTGGATCGGCACCGGGTTGACCGTGCTGAACAGGTAGAACACCTGCGTCGCAAGATGGCGGCGATCTCCGGCAAGGTGGGTCCCGGGCGGCGTGGCCAGGTGCCGTCGGATGACGTCCTTCCCGACTCGGAAAGTTTGCTGCCGCTCCCCGAAACACTGACTGAAGCCGTCCCGACCGCGTTGCCGAAGGGGACGGTGGCGGTGCTCTCGGGTGCCCGGTCGCTGCCGCTGAGCATGGTGGCGGCGGTGACGGCGGCAGGAGGGCACGCCGCCATCGTCGGCCAGCCCGATGTCGGCCTGCTCGCCGCCGTCGAGATGGGAGCGGATCTGAGCCGTCTCGCAGTCATCCCCGACCCCGGCGCGGATCCCGTCGAAGTGGCAGCGGTGCTGATGGACGGCATGGATCTGGTGCTGCTCGGCCTCAACGGGCGTTCGGTTCCCGCGACGCGGGCGCGTGCGGTGATCGCCCGCGCCCGGCAGAAGGGGTGCACGCTGTTGGTCACCGGCGGTGATTTGCAGGGCGCATCGGCCCGGTTGGAGGCCAAGGTCAGCGGCTACGAGGTGACCGGCGGCCGCGACGGCAGGCCGCTGTCGGGATGCGGCCGGATCAGCCGGGTGCGGCTGGCCATGCGGGCGCGAGGGCGGACCTTCAGGTCGGTGCACGCGGTAGGCGAATGAGTGCGTCGCGGGTCCTGGCCATCTGGTGCATGGATTGGCCTGCGGTAGCCGCAGCCGCCGCGGCCGAGTTGTCACCGACGTCTCCGGTCGCGGTCACGCTGGCCAACCGTGTCATCGCCTGCTCGGCATCGGCCCGTGCGGTCGGGGTGCGCCGCGGACTGCGTCGTCGTGAAGCGCAGGCCAGGTGCCCGCAGCTGCATGTCGTGACGGCCGATCCGGCGCGCGATGCCCGCCACTTCGAGAACGTGACGGCAGCGGTGGACGATCTGGTGCCGCGTGCCGAGGTGCTGCGGCCGGGGCTGCTGGTGCTCCCGGTGCGCGGGGCGGCGCGCTACTTCGGTTCCGAGCAGGCAGCCGCCGAGCGGCTGGTCGACGCGGTGGCGGCCGCAGGCGCCGAATGCCAGGTGGGTGTCGCCGACCGGCTGGCCACCGCGGTGTTCGCCGCACGCGCCGGGCGGATCATCGAACCGGGCAAGGACGCGGTGTTCCTGTCCGCACTGTCCATCCGGCAGCTGGCCACCGAACCGAGTCTGGCCGCACCCGGTCGTGAAGACCTTGCGGATTTGTTGTGGCGCATGGGTATTCGCAATATCGGCCAGTTCGCCGCGCTGGACCGCGCAGATGTGGCGTCCCGGTTCGGGGCCGATGCGGTGGCCGCACATCGCTTCGCCCGGGCCGAACCGGGACGGGGGCCGTCGGGCCGCGAACCGCCGCAGGAGCTCGACGTCGTGATGGACTGCGATCCGCCGATCGATCGGGTGGATGCCGCCGCGTTCGCGGGCCGGTCGCTGGCGGGCGACCTGCACCGCAGTCTCGAGGCGGCGGGTGTCGGCTGTACCCGGCTGGCCATCCATGCGGTGACCGCCAACGGGCAAGAGCTGAACCGGGTGTGGCGGTGCGCGGAACCGCTGACCGAGGACGCCACCGCAGATCGGGTGCGCTGGCAGCTGGACGGCTGGTTGAACCGGCGCAATCCGAACGACAGGCCAACGGCGCCGATCACGGTTCTGCGACTGCAGCCGGTGGAAGTGGTTTCGGCCGAGGCGTTGCAGCTGCCGTTGTGGGGTGGGGTGGGCGAAGAGGACCGGCTGCGGGCCCGTCGCGCATTGGTCCGGGTTCAGGGTCTGCTCGGGCAGGAGGCGGTGCAGGTGCCGGTGCTGAGCGGGGGCCGAGGACCCGCGGAGCGAATCACGTTGACGCCGTTGGGAGATGAACCCGTGCCGCGGGCCGACCCCGGTCAGCCGTGGCCGGGGCAACTGCCGGAACCGTCACCGACCGTGCTGCTCGACGACCCGGTCGAGGTGCTCGACAGCGAAGGCAATGCGGTGCGGGTGACCGGCAGGGGATTGTTCTCCGCTGATCCGGCGCGGCTTGTCGCGCCAGGCAGAGAGGAAGAGTTGTCCTGGTGGGCGGGCCCGTGGCCGGTCGACGAACGATGGTGGGACCCGGACCGCAAGGCCGGACGCACCGCACGGGCGCAAGTGCTGCTCAACGGAGACCCCGGGCAGGCGCTGCTGCTGTGCTACCGCCAGCGGCGGTGGTACCTGGAGGGGATCTACGAGTGAACCCTCTCGATGTCGGGGAGCTTCCAGGTCTTGTCGAACAACGGCTGATCCGGGCCGTAGAACCGGAACAACACCTCGAAGCTGGTGCACGCCTTGGTCGGCACCCAGTTCGAGGACCACCCATTCGGCGCCTCTGGGGCAAAGAAGACGTCGACGGAGCCGTCGTCGTTGGCGACGAGGCCGGCGGAGGTGGAGGCCCGACTCGAGCAGGCGGTATTGCGGATCAATGCGTGGGTCGTCCCGTCGTAGGCGGTCGCCGACCAGTACTGGTGCACGGGTGCGGACGCGGGCACGCGCAGACGGTAGGTGCTGCCGCCGTCGAGTCCGTTGCCCTTGGCGTCCTTGCGGGCCATCAGGTAGAACTGTCCCTCGCCGAGGTGCTTGGCACTGAAGTAGCCCATCGCGAAGGTGACGGCGCGACTGTCGACCGGGTAGCTGGCCGAGTCGGCATAGTCGGTCGCAAGGCCTTCGACGACCTCCGCGGCGGCGGGCACATGCCAATGTCCGCCGTCGAAGTAGGGCGCCGGGAAATACGACGTCTCGAGCCTGTTGGCCAGCCACGAATGCGCTTCATGCGCAGCGAGATTCAAGATTCGTCGCGTCTTGTCGCCTGGTGTGAAGGGTCGGCCCTTCTCGATGCCGATCGACGCGAGCTTGTCGATCATCGCCCTGTCGCGGGCCAGCCACGGTTCGGTCTGCACGATGGCGTTGAGTGCGTCGAAGAACCGCGCGTCATAGGGGATGGTCGCGTCGAACAGCACATCGATCGCGTCCACGAAGACGGTGTCCGGCGGATCGGATGCCGCCGAAAGCGGATACACCCGAACACGTTTCCCATAGGACACCGCATCGGCGATGTCATTTTCAGCGCCGCCGCGATAGTTCGATCGCAGTAGCGCGTACGACTTGTACGTCGGCGACGGTGCGGGGATGTATCCGTCGGGGACACCGTCCGTGTGATCGGGCGGCAGGATCAGATAGCGACCGCCCGCGCCCGTGTCGACGCCCGCGACACCGACGTCGGCGATCGCGGTCTGCCAGCAGTCGTCGATCGAGCCGACGATCGCGCCGTC
>DATEIG010000589.1:0-2203 GCA_035279185.1 Mycobacterium sp. | reverse complement strand
AAACCCGCACGGTAACCGGCCAGCGAGGACGTCTTCGACAATGAGTGGATCGCCAGGAGCCCGGTGTGGTCGCCGTCGCAGACCGACGGGTGCAGCAGCGAGACGGGTTCGGCGTCCCAGCCCAGACCGAGGTAGCACTCGTCGGATGCGACGACCGCTCCCCGCTCGCGCGCCCATCCCACGACCTTGCGGAGATGGTCGGTGCCGAGGACTTTGCCTGTCGGGTTGCTCGGTGAGTTGACGTACACGAGCGCGGGCGACCGCGGCCCCAACTGGGTCAGCGAGTCGGCGAGCAGCACCTGTGCCCCCGCCAGCCGGCCGCCGACTTCGTAAGTCGGGTAGGCCAATTCGGGTACGACGACGACGTCCTCGGACCCCAGTCCGAGCAGCGTCGGCAGCCAGGCGATGAGCTCTTTGGTTCCGATCGCCGGGAGAACGGCGTCGCGGTCGAGGCCGGTGATCCCGTATCGGCGAGCCAGCGCCGCCACCGCCGACTCGCGAAGCGCGGGCGTACCAGCCGTGGTCGGATAGCCGGGCGCGGCGCTCGCAGCGGCCAGCGCTTCGCGGATCACCGGCGCGACGGGGTCAACGGGGGTGCCGACGGACAGGTCGACGATCCCGTCGGGATGTGAGCGGGCCTGCGCCGTCGCGTCAGCGAGGGTGTCCCACGGAAAAACCGGCAGCCCGGCAGAGACGCCGCGGCGCACCACCTCGGGTGTTACTCCTTCTCCTGAGGCGCGAGCTCCTTGACCGCAGGCGGGTCGTTCTCGGTCATGCCGACCTTGGAGGCACCGCCGGGCGATCCCAGCTCCGAGAAGAAGTCAGCGTTGATCTGGGTGTAGGAGCTCCACTGGTCGGGCACATCGTCTTCGTAGTAGATGGCCTCGACGGGGCAGACCGGCTCGCACGCGCCGCAGTCCACACACTCGTCGGGGTGGATGTACAGCATGCGTGCGCCCTCATAAATGCAGTCGACAGGGCACTCTTCGATACAAGCCTTGTCTTTCAGGTCGACGCAGGGTTCGGCAATCGTGTACGTCACTGAATGCTCCTCGAGTCCTCTCGATCAAATCTGATCAATGGGGGCTGCCCGTGTGTTGGGCCTGCCGAAATTCGCTCCAGTATCCGTTGTGGATACGGGGAGGTCTGTGTCAGCCTGCCCTAACTTTTGACGCCCGCCCGGAGACGGACGCGCAGTTACTGATACTAGACGTTGCATATACAAGTGGCCTAGTCGGCACACCCTATGCGCCGAGGTGCAGTGCAACAAGTTGCATATGACGGTCGTCTGCTCCTACGCTGCTCGTCGTGGCTCTCCCCCACGCGATCCTCGTGTCACTGTCCGAGCAGTCGGGCTCGGGTTATGAGCTCGCGCGTCGATTCGACCGGTCGATCGGATACTTCTGGAGCGCAACCCACCAGCAGATCTACCGGACCCTGAAGGTGATGGAGGACGACGGCTGGGTGCAGGCGACGCCCGTTGTGCAGCAAGGCAGACCGGACAAGAAGGTGTACACCGTGGCCGATGCAGGCCGCGCCGAGCTGGCCCGCTGGATCGCCGAACCGCTGACCGGCCGCGGAAGTTCGGTGACCGACAACCGAACACGCGACTTGGCCGTCAAGATCCGCGCGGCCGCCCATGGGGACGTCGCCGCTCTGCGCGAACAGGTGCGTGGGCTGCGGTCCGAGCGGGCCGAACTGCTCGACACCTATCGCGGATTCGAGAAACGACAGTTCCCCGACCCGGGCGCGCTCACCGGCAGCGCGCTGCATCAGTACCTGGTGCTGCGGGGCGGGATCAGAGCCGAGGAAGGTGCCGTCGAATGGCTCGACGAAGTGGCGGCCGCGCTGAAGGAGAGGCCGTGACACCGACGTACCCACATCTGTTGTCCCCGTTGAACCTTGGCTTCACCACGCTGACAAACCGGGTGGTGATGGGCTCTATGCACACCGGCCTGGAGGACCGTGCGGGCGACACCGACAAGCTCGCCGCGTACTTCGCCGAGCGGGCGCGCGGCGGCGTCGGGCTGATTATCACCGGCGGGTACGCGCCGAACCGCACCGGATGGCTGTTGCCGTTCGCCTCGCAGCTGGTCTCCTCGGCGGAGGCGCGCAGGCACCGTCGCATCACCGAGGCCGTACACGACGAGGGCGGCAAGATCCTGCTGCAGATCCTGCACGCGGGACGCTATGCGTATCACAC
>DATEIG010000588.1:0-3905 GCA_035279185.1 Mycobacterium sp. | reverse complement strand
ACACGCACCGGCCTGTCCTGCAATGGGCGCACGAGATCGTCGGCGGCATCCTGCAATGCGTGCAGATCGCAGTTGTGCTGCCAACCAAGCCGACTCGCGGCGGCGATGAACACCTCGAGTGGTGCATTGCCTGCTCCTGCGCCCATCCCGGCCAGCGACGCGTCGACGCGGGTGGCGCCATGTTCCACGGCGGCGATGGAGTTGGCGACACCCAACGACAGATTGTGGTGGGCGTGTATGCCTATTTCGGTTGCCGCGGAGAGCGTTTGACGCAGCGCGTCTACCCGGTCGGCGACATCGCACATCGTCATCGCGCCGCCCGAGTCGACGACGTACACGCAACCTGCGCCGTAGCTCTCCATCAAGCGGGCCTGTTCGGCCAGCGCGGTCGGGGTCGTCATGTGGCTCATCATCAGGAAGCCGACGGTGTCCATACCGAGTTCGCGTGCGGCCTCGATGTGTTGGGCGGAGATGTCGGCCTCGGTGCAGTGGGTGGCGACCCGAACGAGCGTCGCTCCCGCACTGTTGGCGTCCTTCAGGTTGTGCACGCTGCCGATTCCGGGAAGAACCAGCGTCGCGACCTTCGCTCGACGCACGCAGCGTGCCACGGCCTCGATCCACTCGAGGTCGGTGTGCGCCCCGAAGCCGTAGATGCAGCTGGATCCGGCGAGGCCGTCGCCGTGTGCGATCTCGATGGAGTCGACGCCCGCCGCGTCCAGCGCCGTCGCGATTGTGGTGGCCTGGTCGAGGCTGTATTGGTGGCGAATGGCGTGCATGCCGTCGCGCAAGGTCACGTCGCTGACGTAGAGGGCGTGAGTCATGTTCGGGCTCCGGCTGTCTGGGCGCTGTGATCCGCGATCCGCTCGGCCGTCGCCATCGCTGCGGAGGTCATGATGTCGAGGTTCCCTGCGTATGCGGGTAGGTAGTGTGCGGCCCCGGTGACCTCCAGCATGGTGGTCACCTGGGTGCCGGTGAATTTCCCGGTCTCCGGTATGTAGAGCGGGTTGTCGGCGCTGAATGTCTCGAACTGCACCCGCTGTTTGAGTCGATACCCGGGCACATAGGCGTTCACTCTGCCGACCATCTCGGCGATGGATTGCTCGATGGCGTGGTGGTCGGCGTCGCCGTCGACGAGGCAGTAGACGGTGTTGCGCATCATGATCGGCGGGTCGGCGGGATTGAGGATCATCACCGCCTTGCCGCGTTGCGCGCCGCCTACGACTCGCAGTGCGGTCGAGGTTGTTTCGGTGAACTCGTCGATGTTGGCGCGGGTACCCGGTCCTGCCGACCTCGCGGAGATCGACGAGACGATCTCGGCGTACGACACGATCGCATGCTCTGCCACGGCCGCGACGATCGGAACGGTGGCCTGCCCGCCGCACGTCACCATGTTCAGGTTGGGCGCGTCGAGATTGTCCTCGAGGTTCACGACGGGGATGCAATACGGACCGACCGAGGCGGGGGTGAGGTCGAGCATCCGCACGCCGGTGTCGCGCAGCTTCGCCCAGTTGGCGCGATGGGCTCCCGCCGACGTGGCGTCGAAAACGAGTTTGATGTCGTCGAAGTCCGGCATAGCCGTCAGACCGTCGACTCCGTCGGCAGTGATCGGCACGCCCATGCGCGCGGCGCGTGCCAGGCCGTCGGAGTCCGGGTCGATGCCGACCATTGCCGCGATCCGCAGCGGACCGTCACTGCGGAGGATCTTGATCATCAGATCGGTGCCGATGTTGCCCGAGCCGATGATGGCCACCGGCCATGTCGACGTCATCGCTTCTCCTTGTTGTCGGCGATCATGCGGCGTGCGATGTCGTACATCGACCGGCCGTGGACTTCGAACAGCGCGATGAGATCGACTGCATCGCCGCCGATTTCCTTGGCGATGAACAATCCGTCAGCACCCGCTACCGTGTATTCCGCCATTCGCTGCGCATCGGCCTCGGACAGCTCGGGCATGACGTCGGAGAGGTACGCGAGCAGTTGCGCGAACGCCTGGGCCCGCACCCGGATGAACATCGTCCGTCCGCGCGCCTCGACCGGACGGCGCTCCAACGCGAGCATCAGCCCGAGCCGGATGAAGTCGGGGGAGTCGAGGTACGCCTTGGCGGTCGCAACCGCCAGAGCGCGGAACCTCTCCTCGGCGTTGCCGTGCTCCGGCAGCTGCCAGGCCGCGAACCACGCGCCGAAGCTGCGCTCGATCACCGCGGCGATCAGATCGTCCTTGTCGGTGAAGTGCCAGTAGATGGAGCTCGCAGGCAGCCCGCACGACTTGCTGACCAGTCCGATGCTGGTGCCCTCGTAACCGCGTTCGGCCGCGATCACCGTCGCCGCATCGAGAATCCGTTCACGCGACAGCTCGCCGTCGGCGCGCTTCCTGCGGCTCGCCTGCTGCTTCTTCTCTGCCATGGCGGCTCCCGATGTCGACTCTTGACTCTGTAGCGATCACTACATTACCGTAGCGATCACTACGGAACAAGTCCTTCGACGATGAGAGCACGACATGAGCACTGGAGACTTCTACGACGTCGCGGTGATCGGTTTTGGACCGACCGGCGCCACCGCCGCGAACCTGCTCGGCCAACTCGGCCTCAAGGTCGTCGTCATCGAGCGCGACCCCGACGTCTACGGTCGCGCGCGGGCGATCTCCACCGACGAGGAAGTGATGCGGATCTGGCAGTCGGTCGGCCTGGCCGAGCGACTGCAGGCTGACATGCTGCCCGGCCTACCGCTGGACTTCGTCGACGCCGCCGGAGTCCCGTTCATCGATCTGAAGATCACCCCCCGCGGGACGGGGCATCCGCCGCAGCAGTTCCTGTATCAGCCCGCCGTCGACGAAGTGCTGCGCGACGGGGTGAATCGCTTTCCGAACGTCGAGGTGCTGCTCGAACGTGAATGTGTTCGCGTGCTGACGAAGCGCGACTGCGTCGAGTTGATGCTCGCCGATCTGCGCGGCGAGACCTTCACGCGGGTGCACGCGTCCTATGTCATTGCCGCCGACGGCGGTTCGTCACCAACGCGCGGGCAGTTGGGCGTCGGCTACTCGGGTCGCACCTACACCGAGCGATGGGTCGTCATCGACACCGAGGTGCTTCAGGAGTGGGACGGCCACGACCGGTTGCGGTTCCACTGCAACCCATCCCGGCCCACAGTCGACTGCCCGACCCCGCTCGGTCACCACCGGTGGGAGTACCCGGCACGCACCGACGAGGCCGAGGAGGAGCTGCTGAGCGACGCCGCGATCTGGAAGGTCCTCGACGATCAGGGCATCACACCCGAGCACGTGGAGATCCTGCGGGCAGTGATCTACAGCCACCACGTCAGGGTCGCCGAGCGCTGGCGTGTCGGACGCGTCTTCCTCGCTGGCGACGCCGCGCATGCGATGCCGCCGTGGATCGGCCAGGGCATGGCCGCGGGCGTGCGCGACGCAGCCAACCTCTGCTGGAAGCTGGCCGCCGTGCTGCGGGGACAGGCGCCCGACTCACTGCTGGACTCCTACCAGATCGAACGCAAGCCGCACGTCACCGAGGTCACGCGCCGGGCATGCCTCACTGGACGGATCATCACCGAGCGCAACCGCACTCGCGCCGCGATGCGCAATCACGTGTTTCGTTCCGTGACCCGACTGCCCGGCGCGGACTCGCTCTTGCAGCGACTGTCTTGGGTGCCCGACGCCCGGTTCCGCGAGGGATTCTTCGCCGACGCTCACCATCCCGCGGTCGGCTGGCAGATCCCGCTACCGTGGATAACCGACTCCGCGGGCGCCCGCGTGCGCCTCGACGATGTCGTCGGCGGACAGTGGGCCGTGCTCTACGTAGACGCTCCGCCTGCGAGCGCACAGGCGTGGACCGACTGCGGCGCGACGTCGATGAAGGTCACCGAGCAGACACTCGTCAGGTGGCTGCGCCGGA
>DATEIG010000587.1:0-5375 GCA_035279185.1 Mycobacterium sp. | reverse complement strand
GCTGGATCGGCTGCTGGCCTTCGGGCGCGAACGCCTCGATTTCGCCCACAAGCACCAGTCCCTGCTGTCGGCGGCCAACCGGGATCCCGAAACCCGCTACAGCGCTCCCGCCATGGTCCAGCACACCCACGTCCGGCTGCTCCTCGCCACCGCGGGCACCACCGGCGACCTCGACGCGCAAACCGACGCACTGCTGGCACTGCTGGACGTCGACTACGTCCACCATCAGCTCACCGACCGCGGGGAGACGCTCGAATCCCTCGGCGACAAATGGGAGAGCTTGGCGCGCAAGCTCTGCGGCACGTGACGCACTGGGTACTGCACGTCGACCTCGACCAGTTCCAGGCGGCCGTCGAAGTGCGCCGCAATCCCGATCTTGCCGGCCTGCCCGTCATCGTCGGCGGCAACGGCGATCCCGGCGAACCGCGCAAAGTCGTGACGTGCGCGTCCTATCCCGCCCGCGAGTACGGCGTACACGCCGGGATGCCGCTGCGGACCGCGGCGCGCAAATGCCCGGACGCGGTGTTTCTGCCGCTGGACACCGATGCCTATGACCGGGCGTCGGAAGAGGTGATGGGCCTCCTTCGCGATCTGGGTCATCCCGTCGAGGTCTGGGGGTGGGACGAGGCCTACGTCGGAGCCGATCTCGCCGACTCCGATGACCCGATCACGCTCGCTGAGCAGATCCGCGAAGTCGTCGCGGCCGGGACGGGATTGTCCTGCTCAGTCGGGATCAGTGACAACAAGCAGCGCGCAAAAGTGGCCACCGGCTTCGGCAAACCGGCCGGGATCTTCACACTCACCGACTCCAACTGGATGGCGGTCATGGGCGACCGCGAAGTTGACGCACTGTGGGGCATCGGACCCAAGACCGCCAAAAAGCTTGTCGGGCTGGGCATCACGACCGTCGCCGATCTTGCCGCCACCGATGCCACTCTTCTGACGTCGACATTCGGGCCGACCACCGGGCTCTGGATCCTGCTGCTCGCCAAGGGCGGCGGCGACGCCGGCGTCAGCGCGGCGCCGTGGGTGCCTCGATCCCGCAGCCACGTGATCACCTTCCCCGAGGACCTGACCGAACGTGCCGACATGGACGCCGCAGTCGCCGATCTGGCGCGCACAACTCTCGTCGAGATCGTGGATGCCGGCCGCACCGTCACCCGGGTGGCCGTGACGGTGCGCACGAAGACGTTCTTCACCCGCACGAAGATCCGCAAGCTGCCGACGGCGGGCAACGACGCCGAACTCATCACGCGGACCGCGCTGGCGCTACTCGACCAGTTCGAACTCGACCGCCCTGTCCGGCTTCTCGGCGTACGGCTCGAACTCGCGCCACCGCCGGACGGCTACTGAGTCAGACCAAGAACATACCCTCGCCACATGCTGCAGACGATCGCCATCCGCGGATACCGCTCACTGCGGGACGTCGTGCTGCCGCTTCGCCGCCTCACGGTCGTCACCGGCGCCAACGGGACCGGCAAGTCCTCGCTGTACCGGGCGCTGCGGCTGCTCGCCGACTGCGGCCGCGGCGAGGTCATCGGTTCACTCGCCCGCGAAGGCGGCCTCGAGTCGGTGCTGTGGGCAGGGCCCGAGCAGTTGAGCGGGGCGCGCCGCACCGGGCGTGTGGAGGGCACCACGCGCACCGCGCCCGTGGCGCTCGAACTCGGTTTCGCCTCAGATGATTTCGGCTATCTCGTCGACCTCGGTATGCCGCAGATGGCGGGACACAAGTCACTGTTCACCCTCGATCCGGAGATCAAGCGGGAGGTGGTGTTCGCAGGTGCGCTGATGCGCCGCGGCTCGACGCTGGTGAAACGGACCCGCGACTACGTCGAGGCCAGTTCGGAAGCGGTAACCGGCTTCGAGGAGGTGTCGCGCTCGCTGCCCTCCCACCGCAGTGTGCTCGCCGAATATGCCCACCCCGGCGCGCATCCCGAGTTGGCCGCTGTTCGACACCGCCTGCGTACGTGGCGCTTCTACGACGGATTTCGCGTCGACGCGGCGGCACCGTCGCGTCTCCCCCAGGTCGGCACCCGCACACCCGTGTTGTCCGACGACGGCCGAGATGTCGCGGCCGCCGTCCAGACCATCCTCGAAGCAGGCTTCGATGACTTCGGTCACGCCGTCGCCGACGCCTTCGACGGCGCATCCGTGTCGGTCGCCGTGCACGACGGGCTCTTCGATCTCGCGCTGCAGCAGAAGGGCATGCTTCGTCCGCTGCGCGCGGCAGAACTCTCCGACGGCACGCTCAGGTTCCTACTGTGGGCGGCCGCGCTCTGCAGCCCGCAGCCGCCGTCGCTGATGGTGCTCAACGAGCCCGAGACGTCGCTGCATCCGGACCTGCTGCGGCCGTTGGCTTCTCTGATCGCCTCTGCCGCCCGCCTGACGCAGGTCGTGGTCGTCACACACTCGAAGGCGATGCTGCAATTCCTGGGCACGACGAGCATCGCCGACGCTGAGGCCGACACCGCCGCGGTGGAGCTCCCCCTCTACAAGGATCTCGGCGAAACGCGCATCGAGGGCCTCGGCATGCTCACGGCGCCGCCGTGGGACTGGGGTAAGCGCTGACTACTGCAGACCGGGTCGCAGCGCGCGGCTGAACACCGCGTTGGCCTGCCGCATCGCGACGCTGTATGGCCACCACGCCGCACGCTTGAACATGTACAGGGCGCGGATGTCCGGCGAGGTGTAGATGAGGAACCTGTTCCTGGCCACACCCCGCAGGATGCGGTCGGCCACATGCTCGGGCGACACCGCGTGACCGGTGAACCGGTTCGTCCACTTCTGCACATCCGGGTGCTCACGGTCCACCCCGGCGATCTGAACGCTGTGCACCAGAGGCGTTTTCACCGCACCGGGCACCACCACCGACACACCGATGCGGTGGCGCGCGAGGTCGAAGCGCAACACCTCGGACAGGCCGCGAAGCCCGTACTTGCTGGCGCTGTAGGCGGCGTGCCACGGGAGTGCGACCAGCCCGGCCGCCGAGGACACGTTGACCAGGTGACCGCCGCGGCGCGCGCGCACCATCGGCGGAAGGAACGTCTCGATCACATGGATGGGGCCCATCAGGTTGATGTCGACCATCGAACGCCAGTGGTCGTGGGTGAGCCGGTCCACCGTGCCCCACGCCGAGACGCCCGCGATGTTCATCACGACATCCATTGCGGGCTGGATGGCGTGGATGTCGGCGGCGAACCGGCTGACCTCGTCGAAATCGGAGATGTCGAGCGCGCGGTGTGCCGCCACGTCCGCGCCGAGCGCGCGGGCGTCGGCGACCGTCGTCTCCAGCCCCTCGGCATCGCGGTCGGTGAGGTAGAGCACGGCGCCCTGCGCGGCCAATTTCAACGCGGTCGCGCGCCCGATGCCGCTTGCGGCGCCGGTGAGGAAGCAATGCTTGCCGTCGAAACCGTTCTGCGCCATGGCGCCGACCTTAGGCGATCTACGCCGGGCGAAGGTATTCGCTACCCCAGATGGCGGCGACCCACAGGCTCTCGAGCGCGTCGACGGCACGCCGGGGATCGTTGCCCCGACCGACGAAGGCGCTGTCCTGCGCGATCGTCATCGTGGTCGTCGACGCCAGGGTGCGCACCAGCGCTGGCAGGTCGTCGGAGACCGGCCTGGCATCGGGATCCTGCTCCAGCAGGGCGATGAGCTTGTCGATGATCGCGTCGTCGAAGTCGTCCATCATCTCGCGGATCTGGGCGTCGGTGTTGCGCGCCACCGCGCACGCGCGCAGGACCGGATCGTCGTTGTCGTACACAGCCGCGGCGCTGCCGACCATTCGCTTCGCGAAGGCGACCGGCGTCTCCCCGGGTTCACGCGGCGCGAAATGGTGGGTGAGGCTGTCGAGCAGTTCGCCGGCGTCGGCCAGGATCACCGCGAGCACCGCGTACTTGGAGTCGAAGTAGAAGTAGAAACCGGACCGCGCGACGCCCGCGCGCTCGCTGATCGTGCTCACCGACAGGTCGGCGAAGGACCGCTCCTGGAGCAGTTCGCGAACCGCCGCGACGATCGCCTCGCGCTGCCGGTCACCGCGGCTGCGCCGGATCTCATGCGGGGCGGAATCAGCAGTCATGTCCGTCAACCTTGGCATCACGACTCGCGACCGCAAAACTTGACATGCGTCAAGTCTGCCATTCAGTATGAAGATGAGAGTGACAACGGCCACAGTCTTCGCGTTTCAGGAGCAGTCAATGCCGACGATCAGCACCAAGGATTACGTACTCGACCAGGCCATGCGGCGGGTCCGGACGTCGCCGCTTCTCACCGTGCCCGGGATGGGGGTGGTCGAGAAGCGACTGCTGGCACGCGAGTGGCCGCAACACGCCTGGGCGGAACCGCCCGCAGGCAGCGACCTCAAGCCCGTCATGGGTGACCTCGGACTCCCCGTCATCGGGCACATGGTCGAGATGTTTCGCGGCGGACCTGACTTCCTGCTGCACCTGTACCGCAAGCACGGTCCGCTGTTTCTGCTCGACTCCCAGATCATGCCGTCGGTCGCGGCGCTGGGACCCGATGCCGCGCAGGCGATTTACTCCAATCGCAACAAGGACTTCTCCCAGCAGGGCTGGGTCCCTGCCATCGGCCCGTTCTTCAAACGGGGTCTCATGCTGCTCGACTTCGAGGAGCACATGTTCCACCGCCGGATCATGCAGGAGGCTTTCGTCCGCACCCGACTGGCGGGCTACACCGAGCAGGTCGACAAGGTCGTATCGCAGGTCATCGCGAACGACTGGGTCGCCAACGATCCTCGCTTCCTGCTGTATCCGGCGATGAAGGAGTTGACGCTCGACATCGCCTCCATGGTGTTCATGGGCCACGAGCCCGGCACCGACAAGGAACTGGTCACCAAGGTGAACAGGGCCTTCACCGTGACGACGCGCGCGGGTAACGCCATCATCCGCACCGCCGTGCCGCCGTTCACGTGGTGGCGGGGCCTGAAGGCGCGCGAGTACCTGGAGAGCTACTTCGAGCAGCGGGTGGCCGAGCGCCGCGGCAAGGACGGCGACGACCTGCTGACGGTGCTGTGTCAGACCGAAGACGAGGACGGCAACAAGTTCTCCGACGCCGACATCGTCAACCACATGATCTTCCTGATGATGGCCGCGCACGACACGTCGACGTCGACGGCGACGACCATGTCGCACTATCTCGCCGCCAATCCCGAGTGGCAGGAGCGCTGCCGCGACGAGTCCGACCGACTCGGCGACGGACCGCTCGACATCGAGGCGCTGGAGAAGCTCGAATCACTCGACCTGGTGATGAACGAGTCGATCCGGCTCGTCACGCCCGTGCAGTGGGCGATGCGGCAGACGGTGCGCGACACCGAGCTGCTCGGCCACTATCTGCCCAAGGGCACCAACGTCATTGCG
>DATEIG010000586.1:0-4033 GCA_035279185.1 Mycobacterium sp. | reverse complement strand
GATGCGGAGGATCACGGCCATCGCGCGGACGAGCTCGGGTTCGGTCTCGACGCGGTTGGTCTGGTCCGCTGGGAGAGCCAGCCACGAGGCGTAGCGCGCGGCCAGTGGAGCGAGGATCGAGGTGTTCACAGTCGTTCGCGGTCGATTCCGTCGGCGGCGTCAGCGGCCTCGACTTCGGCGCGCGTCACGCCGAGAACGAAGAGCACGACATCGAGGTACGGGTGTGACAACGCGGTGTCAGCCACCTCGCGAAGCGCGGGTTTTGCGTTGAACGCGACGCCAAGCCCCGCGGCGGACAGCATGTCGATGTCGTTGGCGCCGTCGCCGACGGCGACAGTCTGCTCCATCGGAACACCCGCCTGCTGCGCGAAATCCCTCAGCGCCTTGGCTTTTCCAGGCCGGTCGATGATCTCTCCGACGACCCGGCCGGTCAGCTTGCCGTCGACGATCTCGAGGTGGTTGGCGGCGACGAAGTCCATCTCCAGCTCATGGGCGAGCGGCTCGATGACCTGACGGAACCCGCCCGACACGATGCCGCAGTGAAAGCCGAGGCGGCGCAACGTCCGGATGGTGGTACGCGCGCCGGGCGTCAGCTCGATCTGCTCGCCGACCTCGTCGAGCACCTCGGCGGGAAGACCTTCGAGCGTCGCGACGCGCCGGTTCAGCGACTCGGCGAAGTCCAGTTCGCCCCGCATGGCGGCCTCGGTGATCTCGGCGACGGCCGCGTGCGCGCCGACCCGGTCGGCCAGCATCTCGATGACCTCGCCCTGGATCAGCGTCGAGTCGACGTCGAAGACGATGAGCCGCTTGGCCCGCCGCGACAGGCTGTAGTCCTCGAGCGCGATGTCCACACCTTCGTCGACGGCGACGCGCGCCATCGCCGTCTGCAGCAGCTGGGAGGCATCGCCGGACGGCACCGAGACCCGCAACTCCAAACCCGTTACGGGATAGTCGGATACCCCGCGAATGAAGTCGATGTTGACGCCGAGTGCGGCGACCTCGCGGGCCACCACACCGAACGCCTCGGCGGTGATCGGCCTACCCAGCACGACGATGGTGTGGGTGGACGGCTGCCGCATCACCGGCATCTCGTCGCTGGGTTCGATCGTCACGTCGAGGCCGACGCCGTGGATGGCGTTTTCCACTTCGTCGCGCAGCGCCGAGCCGCCGACGACCTCGGGCGTGCCTGACACCAGGACACCGAGCGTCAGCCGTCCCCGGATCACGACCTGTTCGACGTTGAGGAGTTCGACCTTGTGCCGCGACAAGACCTCGAACAGCGCCGACGTGACACCCGGTTGGTCGACGCCGGTGACGGTGATCAGGAGCGACGAGCGCTCGCGCGACGAGCCGACAGGTGAGACCACCGTGCGACTATCCCCCAGTTGCCGTACCGGCGTCCGTCAGGTCCGGACGTTCTCGCCGTCGAGTCGCGTGACGTCGCCGTCGCCGGGCCCGTGGCTGCGCCCGATGTGCGCCTCGGCCCGCATCCTGTCGACCATGTGCGGATAGTGCAGCTCGAACGCCGGGCGCTCCGAACGGATACGGGGCAGCTCGGTGAAGTTGTGCCGCGGCGGCGGGCAACTGGTGGCCCACTCCAGCGAGTTGCCGTATCCCCACGGGTCGTCGACGGTCACCGGCTCGCCGTAGCGCCAGCTCTTGAACACGTTCCACACGAACGGGATCATCGAGATGCCCAGCACGAACGCGCCCATCGTGGAGATGATGTTCAACACGGTGAACCCGTCGGTCGGCAGGTAGTCGGCGTACCGGCGCGGCATACCTTCGTCACCGACCCAGTGCTGCACCAGGAACGTGAGGTGGAAGCCGATGAACGTCAGCCAGAAGTGCAGCTTGCCGAGGCGCTCGTCGAGCAGTCGGCCCGTCATCTTCGGGAACCAGAAGTAGATGCCCGCGTAGGTCGCGAACACGATCGTGCCGAACAGCACGTAGTGGAAGTGTGCGACGACGAAGTAGCTGTCGGTGACGTGGAAGTCCAGCGGGGGGCTGGCCAGCAGCACACCGGACAGACCACCGAGCAGGAACGTCACGAGGAAGCCGACCGAGAACAGCATCGGTGACTCGAACGTCAACTGGCCCTTCCACATCGTGCCTATCCAGTTGAAGAACTTGATGCCCGTCGGCACGGCGATCAAGAACGTCATGAAGCTGAAGAACGGCAGCAGCACGGCGCCGGTGGCGTACATGTGGTGCGCCCACACGGCCACCGACAGCGCGGCGATCGACAGCGTCGCGTAGATCAGCGTGGTGTAGCCGAAGATCGGCTTGCGGGAGAACACCGGGAAGATCTCGGTCACGATGCCGAAGAACGGCAGCGCGATGATGTAGACCTCCGGGTGGCCGAAGAACCAGAACAGGTGCTGCCAGAGCAGCACACCGCCGTTGGCCGGGTCGTACACGTGGGCCCCGAGATGGCGGTCGGCGGCGAGGCCGAACAGCGCCGCGGTCAGCAGCGGGAAGGCCAGCAGCACCAGGATCGACGTCACGAGGATGTTCCAGGTGAAGATCGGCATCCGGAACATCGTCATGCCCGGCGCGCGCATACACACCACGGTGGTGACCATGTTGACGCCGCCGAGGATGGTGCCGAGACCGCCGACGGCCAGGCCCATGATCCACAGGTCGCCGCCGGCGCCCGGGGAGTGGATGGCGTCGGTCAGCGGGGTGTAGGCGGTCCAGCCGAAGTCGGCCGCGCCACCCGGGGTGATGAAGCCGGCGATGGCGATCGTCGCGCCGAACAAGAACAGCCAGAACGAGAAGGCGTTGAGTCGCGGGAAGGCGACGTCGGGCGCGCCGATCTGCAGCGGCAGCACCAGGTTGGCGAACCCGAAGACGATCGGCGTCGCATAGAACAGCAGCATCACCGTGCCGTGCATGGTGAACAGCTGGTTGTACTGCTCGTTGGAGAGGAACTGCAGGCCGGGCAGGGCCAGTTCGGTGCGCATGAACAGCGCCATCAACCCGCCGATGAAGAAGAAGATGAAGCAGGCGACGCAGTACATGATGCCGATCAGCTTGTGATCGGTGGTGGTGATCAGCTTGTAGATGAGGCTGCCCTTGGGGCCCAAGCGCGCCGGGAACGGACGGCGGACCTCGAGTTCTCCGACTGGGGCGGGCGCTTCGGCTACCAACTCGTCCTCCAAAAGTCTGTCGCGGGCATGCCCGCAGTTCTGCTGCCCGAATCCTATCTCTCGAAGCGGCCGGTGTCGGCATGGGTCCTACAAACGGTCGTATTTCATTTCGTAGACCCTTGCGCTCACTGGATGACCAGCCTCGACGTGCTCGAATGTTACCGTCGGCCCCATGCCGATCCGCCGTCCGAAGCCCGATGTCGCCTGCGGAGCCGCTCCGGCAACCGGCCCCATCGCGGCCGCGGCCGCCATCCTCACCGCTGTCGTCGTCACGGCTGTGGGCGGCTGCGGGCAGCTCGGGGGCGGGACAGCATCCCCGGTCGACGAGCCGTCGGTCATCACCAGCACCACCCGGATCGCCGGAGCCGGTGTGCTGGGGAATCAGCGCAGGCCCGACGATTCGTGTGCGGCCGCACCCGCGCCCGTCGACCCTGGTGGGGGCGACCGGGAGGTCCGTCACGCCGCGGGAAGTACCGTCGTGCGCGCGGAACCGCAGAAGATCGTCGTGCTCTCGGGCGACCAGCTCGACGCGCTGTGCGCGTTGGGCCTGCAGTCACGCATCGTCGCCGCCGCCCTGCCCGACGGGTCCGATGCGCAGCCGTCATACCTGGGCGGGGTCATTCACGACCTGCCCGCGGCCGGCACTCGCAGCTCGCCGGATCTGGGCAAGATCCGCGCTGCGCAGCCCGACCTGATCCTCGGGTCGGAGGCGCTCACCCCCGACGCGTACCAGGAGTTGTCGGCGATCGCCCCGACGGTCTTCACGGGTGCACCCGGCGCTGCCTGGAAGGACAGCCTGCGAACGGTCGGCGCCGCGACGTGGCGGGCGGACGCCGCCAATGGACTGGTCGAGGGCTTCACCGCGGCCGCCGACAAGACCG